>DPLL01000461.1 GCA_003542015.1 Microcoleaceae cyanobacterium UBA9251
AGGTCGGGGAGTATGTCAACTACTTGTATTTTCAATTTTCAAACGGTTCTATAGTGAACCGTTTTTTAGTATAAAATAACACTTAGATTTTTCAAGGTTTTGAACTAGCCGATCGCCTGAATTACTGACATTTCGATCGCTCAAACTCGGTAAAAAAAACATTGATCGATGCTCAATATTGTCTGAAACCATTGTCTTGATTGACTCCCAGCATAATGTAACTTTTTATATGGGTATCAGTATCCAATTTTCAGCATTACTCAAAACCCCGATATCGACATCAACCATCTAAGTACATATCTATAAAATTAGTATAATAAAATACCCGTAGTCGAAAAAAGGATTCTCCATCGATTCAATGGGAAAAACCCTCCCACTCACGAACCTTGAAACGTCCATCTTTGGTCGCCGATCGCAATTTCGCAGCCGGAAGTTAGCCAGAAAGGTTCGTTAGCAGCCAGTCTTTGTCCACCGACAAAAGTGCCGTTGGAACTGCCGCAATCTACAAGTTGATATCGCTGTTTTCCTTGTTCGTCATTGGCCCGGCGGATTTGAGCGTGGTAGCGCGAACTTTGCGGATCTTGTAACACTAATGTATTAGTCGGTTCCCGTCCGATTGTAAAGGGATTTGCTGTGAGGGCGATCGCCTGTCCAGAAAGTTTGTATACTAAATATGCGGTTGTTTGGCGATCGCTACTTGCTAATACCGTCGGTGCAAGTTGGGGGGGATTTCTCGCAGGTGGGAGACTGTTTTGAGCGAGTTGTTCTGTGAGTTCTCTTAAATCGCGATCGAATCCTGCTGTATCAGAAGCGGGCAGATTTGCAGGAGATTGAGCTGCTATTAAGTTTAACTGTTGTACGGGAGCTTGAGGCAGAATTGGTCGCCCTGCTTCGGCTATTCTCATTTGTAGGGCGGCGGAGTTTTCGGCTTCTTGTCTGGCGCTCATTCCTTCAACTTGGCGAATAACTCCGTTAGTTTCGGGAAAGCTGACATCGCCAATTCGCACATCTTCTAAGTTAAATCCTAATGTGTAGAAGTCTTGGACGCGATCGAGTAAATTTTGGCGCAGCAACAGCCGTCCTTGACTGATAAGCTGGTTGAGGGGAATTTGCCCGATCGCAACTCCCATGCAATCTTTAACTGCACTTGCTAAAGCAGCGATGGGATCGGACAATTCTAATGCTACTCTTTTCGGATCTATAACTTGATAAATAACTGTCAGTGTAGCATCAATTAAAAACCGATCTTTAGACAAAAAATCGCCCTGAGAGTGTACGTCTAAGTTGCGGAGTTTGGTATCTACGAGGACAATTTGACACTGTTCGAGCAAGGGAAGGGCAAAGGTGAAATGCCGCCCCGCTTTCAGGGTACGCACGACGTGGCCGTTTTTGACCAGCAAACCCGCGTAACCGGCCCCGATAAAGTCCATGCTTAAGCCGGCCCAGCGTTCGGGTGTGACGGTTTGAATCAGGGGAGAAGCGTTGTTCATGGGAGGGAGTTCGAGGGAGGGGAGATTCTATTTTGAGAATAGCAAATTGCTGGGGGCGCGCGATCGGGGGTTGTGCCGGTTCCGCAACTTCTATTGTATACTTGTGGACTCCCGGTGATTCAGCCCGGACTGGATTTAGTTTTCAATTTGGTGGTGAGGGCGATCGAGATGCTGTTTGTCGGGTAAGTTATAATCAAGATTAATGTGTCCGGTTAATCTCCCATGACTACACAATCTGCTTCGCGTTATGTCGCACGTCACCCTGAAATCTTGCAAGGGGAACCAATTATCGCAGGAACGAGAACTTCCGTTCGTGCGATCGTAGAATTGTGGCGTTTAGGTATTACTCCTGAAGAAATCCCGATGCACTTACCTCATCTGAAATTAGCTCAAATTTTTGACGCACTGAGTTTTTATTTGGACAACCAGGAAGAAATAAATACTTATATTGAGCGCAATCGAATTCCTGAAGAATTGATTCATCCTGCTGTGAAAGCTGCCATGAAAAAACAGTGAAACTATTTGCAACTATTCATACAGATGAAGATGTTTCTAGGCTGGTAGCGACTTTGCTGCGGGCTAGGGGTTTTGATGTGACGACAACGAGCGAACAGGGAATGTTGAGTCAATTGGATAACCAACAATTGGCTTATGCTGCATCTGTCGATCGATGTTTGCTCACTCACAATCGTGTAGATTTTGAGCGATTACACCTAGAATATATGACAGAAGGATGGGAACATTCTGGAATAATTGTTACTCCTCAAAAGAACGCCTATGAAATTGTCCAACGGGTTGCTATTCTATTAAATACATTAACGGCTGATGAAATTGCCAATCAGCTCTTATATGTGTAAATTTCGCGTCTCTTGAAAAATCAACGATCCCAAAAGAGATAGCTGGATGGGAGAGCGGCGATCGCTAATTTTGCAAAACTGTAGCAAAAGCGATCGGACAATATAAAATATCAGTAATTTATTTGCTATACTTAAGGTATCATCCTAGTTTGTAAGCCCGATGAACACGATCGCGATCGCCCTTTCAGATGAGCGCCTCCTGAAGTTACAAAAAATCGCCAACGACCTGAATCTATCAATAGAAGAGTTGGTATTAATAGGCATAGAAAACTTACTCGCACAGTCAGAAGTTTCTGCACAAAATCCCCATCAAAATATCCTCAACAAAAGTGCGGAAATTTCCGCAGAGGTAGTTGACAGATTTTATGCGCTAGCCTCGGATTGGGAAAAAGAGGTTGCTGGACTTTCTTCAACTGCCCAAATGTCTCAGCATCCGGCGTATCTGGAAATTATTAATATGGGTCGTAAAATTGTGCCACTGTTGCTATCGGAACTGAAAAGAAATCCCCTTTACTGGTTATCGGCGTTGAGTGCAATTACGGGTGAAAATCCCATTAAACCAGAACAAAGGGGAAGAGTAAAACAGATGGCATCAGCTTGGATAGAGTGGGGTATAAATCAAGGCTACGCGGAAGAGAATGTATAGAAGACCCGAATTTGAATTTAAGTGGCCGAATTTGTCTCGCACGGATTATCAAGTTACCAGTCTCAAATCTCAAGAATATAACTGCTTTGCATGGGCTGCTGGGGAAGACGATCGTTGGTGGCAACCGATACCTGGAGAGCAATTTTATTGGCCTGACGGTGTGCCACAAGAGGAGACTCTAGAAGCGTATATTCAGGCTTATCAAACGCTGGGATATGAAATTTGTAAGGGCGATCGATTAGAAGTTGGATATCAGAAAATAGCGATATATGTTGACTCAATCGGTATTCCAACTCATGCAGCTAGACAATTAGCTAATGGTAAGTGGACGAGTAAGCTGGGCTGGTTGGAAGATATTGAACACGAACTCGATGGATTGGTTGGCGACAGGTACGGAGTTGTCGGTCAAATTCTCAAACGTGCGGTAAATTAGGGGAGGTCGATCGCACTTTCGGACAATAAGGGCGATCGCACTATTGATGGAGTTTCAGTGCTACACTAAAATTACAGCATTGTTCGGTGGCAATTGTGTTATACCCTACTTGCACGAGGAAAATACATGGTAACTACGCTCGAAATTGACAAAACTCTCCTTCAAGAAGCCCTTGATTTGAGTAACCATCAAACACCTACTACATTAATCGAAGCAGCTTTACGCGAGTACATCCAACGTCGCAAACAATTAAAAATATTGGAATTGTTTGGTACTATTGACTACGATGAAGATTATAATTACAAGCAACAGCGATCAAGCATATACCTTACAATAAAAATTGAAACTAATTAGGGGGTGAGCAGGAGTTATAATGAAACTACCCAATGGCGATCGGGCTGAAGTTTCTCTGCAAAAGCTGGTCGGCTACTGCTTAAATCCAGAGCAATAAGAGCGGAAAACATAAAGCCAGAGTCTTTGCATCGGTTTTGGGAATCACGGCTAATAATGCAGAAGTTTTGCAAGAGCTTATTCAAAAAGCAGCCATTGAAGGTGAAGTTGTCCAAGAAAATACTACTGATTTTGGGCAACAGTTTAAAGTTGATTGGACTGTACCCGATACAGCGGGGATTGAGCTTCGGACAATTTGGGAAATTACTCGGACTAATTCTAACCCTCGTTTGATTTCAGCTTTTTTAAACCATGATAAAAAACTTTAGACTTTTGGATTCTGTGGCGATTCTCAATCCGGTTTCAAATACGCGATTAACTCTAGTAGAACCGGAATACGAATCTGTTTCTAGTTTGCCAGTAGGACTTGTGGGAACTATTGTCGAAGTGTATGATACGGGAAAGGAATGTCAGTATTTAGTGGAGTTTTATGATAGTCAAGGGATTGAATATGCTATGGCTATTTTGAAAGCAGATGAAATTTTAGTTCTGCAATATGAACTTGCAGTTGCTTAGTAATGTGAGCGGAATAAAAGTTCGATAAGGTCGATCGCACTTTTGGAATGAAAGGGATCTCGCTCGCGTGAGATTTAGGATGGGATAGGGGCGCGCTTTTGGAATGAAAGGGATCTCGCCCGCGTGAGATTTAGGATGGGATAGGGGCGCACTTTTGGAATGAAAGGGCGATTCATGATCGGGATAGCTACGGCGCTTACTTTTAGCTGTGTACTGAAATTGCCCATAATTTAACGTGCAGTTTCAGCTTGAATTTCTCGAAGAATAGTTGAGATTTCGTCTGCTGACTTAAGGTGTTTCGCGAGAACTTGAGCAGTTTTGTCCAGCAAGCGTTCTGAAAAGACTTTCGCTAAGTCTTCCCGTAAACATTGCCCTATATAAAACTTAAGCAATGCTTCTACAGACATATCTCGATTGGCGGCTATTTTCTCAAGTGATGCTAAAGTATCTATGGGGATGTTTAGCGAGACTGTTTCCGCTGTACGAGGTCGCAATTGCAATTTTATTTGTTCTTCAGAATTGTTCATATAATTTCCTTTCTGTGCGGGTAGCAGGACGGGAAGAAATGATGCGTATTCGCAAGCTGCGTTCTACATAAACAACCAGTAATAGGCGTTGAGTGTGGGAGTAACCGAGGATAAAGTTACGCTGTTCGTCATTGGCAGTTGCATCTCCCTCTTGATAGAATGGATCGAAGAAGACTTCTGCGGCTTCTTCAAAGCTAACGCCATGCTTTTCTAGGTTGCTCAGGAATTTGTTTGTGTCCCATTCAAACTCAACGCCTTGCAGTCTGTACACACTATCCATGCTTCGATATTAACATTATTTAAATAAGAGCGATCGCACTTTCGGACAATAAGGGCGATCGCCCTTTGGGAAAAAGAAACAATTGCGCTACACTCAAGGCATTATGAGACTGCTTTGAGGTATTGCGTTACAGGCTTCAAATCGATGTCATCGTTGTCAGTCACTATTTTGAATAAATGACTGGGGATGCCGGCTGCAATCAAAACTGACAAATCGCGATCGAGCTTTGAGAAGTTTTCATAGATGCCGACAAACTGACTTACGCAAGCTAAAGATTCATCTTTCGGGTCATTGACTCCCGTGTATTTGTACTGAATATCAAAACCTGCTTTTTCGCCAATTTCTTCGATATCCCAGTCTACAAGATTAAGATCGATCGCTTCAACGGCTAGGGCAATATGACCGGGTGGTATGGGGTCAAGAGGTTCGCAGCACCAGCCCTCAGAATTGTTCCATACGCTCTTACCTTGAGATTCTCGAATTTTCATGTCTTTTCCCTCACTGAAAGTAGAGTACACGCACCCTATCAGAGTAAATCTTCCTCAGATAGCTGGGCTATTTTCATTAAGGCTCTCAAGGTTCCCACTTTCAAATCTTGATTGCGGTGAACAGGAATTGACAAAATTTGCTCTAATTCTGGGTTTTCATAGATATGATGACTGCCAGTAATTCTTTTCAAAACCCAACCTTTCTGCTCTACTATTTTGCAAAGTTGTTTGCCAGAAATAGATTTCATACCGCAATCTCCACAATTTTATCTGTGGAAGCAATGGCTTCACAACTATTAGCAACTTCGAGCCAACCTTGAATAGCATCTTTTAAATTAATCATCACTTCTTCGATGGTGTCTCCTTCGGTGATGCACCCAGGAAGTGCGGGAACTTCTGCCCAATAGCCACCTTCTTCTGCTGGATGAATGATTGCTCTAATTTTCATACATTTATTCAGTTATTTGTTAAGGCTATCATAGCAAATATCAATCAATTATAGTGAGTATCTAGTACAATCATTGTAGCACTTCCCAATCTTCCAACGAAACCGCAGGTTCAAACGGTTCATCATAATCAATGACTGTACCGCGCAAAGGATATAGAAAAGTATTTTTCATGGTTTCATTTACCAAATTTAGATAGCTAATGAATTCTCGATATCCATCCAATTCTGTTTGTTCTTCGGAAGTTAGATTGGATGCTTGTTGTTGAGCTGTCAAGGTTTGAATTCGTTCCTGGGTTTGAATAGAAGCGCTGAATATTAAGAGTCCGTTGACTAACTCAATGTGGACAGAACCTTCGCTGGGTAAGCTGTTGGGTAAGTGAGGCAGTTTGAGGGGCAAATTAGCAATCATGGCATTAATTGACTATATTTGATAAGGATTTGAATAATAGACTTAGGAACGCATTGATCGATGAACAATCTTAAACTCATTAGGCAACTGTTTCAAAATCCGACAAATCGCGAGCATAATCAAGACAAGCAGCTATCTGTTCTTTGACGATATCTGGAAACTCGTCCATGATTTGTTCGACAGTGTTATTTGATGCTAAATATCCTAAAATCAGACTAACGGGAATTCTAGTTCCTTTGATTCTTGGTTTACCTCGCAGTACATCGGGGGTACTAACGATATGTTCTCTCCAGTTTACAGGCATAACTTGTCCTTTCTGAATCTGATCAGTTATATTATCTAATCTGACAAGTTATATTTTAACTTAAGGAATGGCGATCACCCTTTGGGATTCGGCATGGGAAAGGCGATCGACCTTTCCGACAATAAGGACGATCGCTCACGTGAGATTTCGGATGTCTGAGGGGCGAGATCGCACTTTTGGAACAAATGGATCTCGCTCGCGTGAGATTTGGGATGGGATAGGGGCGCACTTTTGCAAGGAAAGGGCGAGCGCTCCTATCTCATTGAAGAAGCCAAAAGGTATTAACTCCAGTTGATGCTTGGGTTGCGGTTAACACCATACCCCATTCTTTCCAGTTCTCGGTACATACCTTCAGTTATTTTTGGGTCTATTCCATCACGATCCATCAAGCTGTCTAAGCCGAGATTTCCATCATATTGAGCTTCATCAAGATAGAGGGCATGACCTAGTTCGTGCATGGCAAGCCTTACTAGCAAACCACGTTTCTCAACATCTGCAAGTGAACTACTTTTAAATTGCATTTCTGTATCGTAGTCAATTCCTCGCGTATTATCAAAACGCTCCTGAAGGTTATAACGGACATTAGGAGTAGGGCGTACTCCAATTGAATATGGGAAATCTGTAATTGCCCATTCCGATCCCCATTTATTGCCATTAAAATGAGTTGATCCGTCAGTAACTGCAACATTTAGAACTCCACTAGGAACCATATCTTTTGTAATGATATTCTCCCAGTTTTGGGCTGCTCGCTCAATCAGGTTCTTTTGTGACTGAGTGAAGTTTCCGATAAAATCGAGTCGAATGTCAATATCTGGATTGCCCTTGTCCCAACTCACCTTAGCTAAAGCACTATCTGTCCACTCCTTGTACTCAACTTTAACAGTATGTTGTCCAGGGGTCATAGGAACAACACGACTGTAATCAACAGCATTGCGACCATTCCAAGTATCATGAATTAAATTATTATCTACCCACACTCTCATTCCATCATCCACACTCTCTTTGAAAGTGTAGTCTCCTCCCTCAAAATTAAAAGAACCTGTCCAACGAGCCGAAAATTGATCATTCTTCACTCCATTACCAGGCCCACCAGTACCCCAGTCGTAATTGATAGAATTGTCATAACGGCTGAAGACAGGAGTACCACTAAGGTCGGTATTGTTGTAGAATTGTGCCAAAAATCTATTATTAGGGGGAGTTGACTCCCAACTCACCTTAGCTAAAGCAGCACCAGTCCACTCCTTATACTCAACTTTTACAGTGTGTTGTCCAGGGGTCATATTACGAACGACACTGTAATCAACAGCATTGCGACCATTCCAAGTATCATGAATTAAATTATTATCTACCCACACTCTCATTCCATCATCCACACTTTGTTTGAATGTGTAGTCTCCTCCCTGGAAATTAAAAGAACCTGTCCAACGAGCCGAAAATTGATCATTCCTCACTCCATTGCCAGGCCCACCATTACCCCAGTCGTAATTAATAGAACTTTCACCACGGCTGAAGACAGGAGTACCTGTTAAATTAATATTGTTAAAATATTCAGCCTTCCATTGACTCAACTGCTTCTCCACTAAATATTGATGTCCGTCGATCGCGACACTATCCTGATCATCCTCACTCTTCAACCCCTGAAGCTCACCCTCACTCAACACCTTCCCCTGAACAACGGCCCCAAAAATCGCCCCCTCATCTCCCGGTGAATCCGTAACATTCAACCGCACATCAACAGAGTGCCCGATTTCTTCCCGCAACACATCCGCGATCGCCCCCAAATCCCCCCCAGCCAATAATTCCTTCGATAAATAAATCGTATCCGTCGCCGCAGCAAAAGCCCCATTCGCCCCACCAATCTCAGCAGACGAGACAACCTTCACCGGCGGGATATCACTAAAATCTCCCTGAAACCATGCTTCAGCTAAGGTTTTCGCAGCCCCAGCATCCCAGTTTTCCCCAAAAGGCACATTCAGCTTAGCCGCCAAATCTGGATCGGCCGCAAACTTACTCAAATCCCCATAAACCTCTGACATCGCCTCACCTGTTAGCAAATCGACAGAGCTATCCGGTAAACTGCTGTTGGAGTCAGTGCTAACTGCACTAGCCATCCGGGTTAGCGAAGCGTCAGGCAAAATGATATTGTCATAGGGTTCTGGCGTTAAAGTTGGGATATTAACTTCCTGACCAATACCCCCCGTTAGCACGCGGTTAGCATCTAGCTGCGGGATAATAGCCTTAATCGGTTCTAGGCTGGTATTCCAAGGCGCGATCGCACTTTCGTTATTAAATTCAGGCGTAAAAAAATTAGACACGTTATTCTCCCCTGTTGATTAGAGACAAGTACATAGACTTGCCCTGTGTTTGCTGAGATTAAATAAACTGTTTGTTATCAAAGCCGATCGGTCGATCGCCCTGATACACATTTAGCCCCGATGAACCGCAAAAGTAGCGGTAATTCTAGAGCTCTATTTATCTATCAGGTTCAGTCCCCAAGTTTTATGCAAAATACTGGTCTTTTGTTACAAAACTTGACATAATCCGTTCCTAACCCTGACAGATAGTAGGTTTGAGCTGAATTAGGCCGATCGCCCTAATCCACCCTGAGCCCCGACGCACCGCAAAAGTAGCGGTAATTCT
>DPLL01000044.1 GCA_003542015.1 Microcoleaceae cyanobacterium UBA9251
CCGCCGACACCGGTTCCCAAAATTCGGCGGTGTCGGAATTTGATGCTGTAGATGTGAATTATATTCCCCCGGTATCGTTACGAGTTAATTTTGAAATTGAAGATACGGGCGCTGGGATTGATCCAGAAGAGATGAATAAATTATTTCAACCCTTCGAGCAAACAAAAACAGGTTATAAATCTCAAGAGGGGACTGGATTAGGTTTACCAATTAGTCGCAATTTTGTACAAATGATGGGAGGAGATATTAGTGTCATAAGTATACCTGGTTTGGGAAGTAAATTTTCATTTGATATTGAATTCAGGATTGCAGATCCTAGCGATGTTAAAATGCTTCAACCACAGAAACAAGTAATTAGTTTAGCACCGGATCAACCAGAATACCGGATTTTGGTGGTTGACGATCGCCCTGACAACTGTCTAGTCATAGTCAGATTATTGTCACCCCTAGGCATCATCGTGCGAGAAGCTAGAAATGGGCAAGAAGCTATTGCTATATGGGAGGAGTGGCAACCGCACTTGATTTGGATGGATATGCAGATGCCTGTGATGAATGGCTATGAAGCTACCAGACTGATTAAAGCTCATCCCCTAGGTAAAAAAACCGTCATTGTGGCTCTCACTGCTAGCGCTTTTGAAGAGGAACGAAAAACTATTTTGGCCGCCGGCTGCGATGATTTTATACGTAAACCATTCCAGGCAAATGTACTATTTTCGATCATGGAAGAACTTTTAGGTATCAAGTATATTTATGAAGAGCCTGTTGAGGAAACAATCGAAAATGAAACTACAAGTAGCGTAGCTGCTAGCAATCAATCTGTTGAATCCCAACTGAGCAAAATGCCTCTTGATTGGCTGAAAAAGGTATCTGATGCTGCTCATGAATGTTCCGACGATAAAATTTTTAAGTTGATTGATGAAATACCAATAGAATTTGATTCATCCGCAAAAATCTTAAGGGCTTTAGCTCATGATTTCCTATTTGATGATATTATAGAATTAGGAGCATCGACCGTTAAAGACCATCAATGTTAAGATTTTATATGAAAAATAAACAAGTTTTCTATCTTATGGAAAGCAATCCTGAGCCTACAATTCCAGCCACCATTCTCGTAGTTGACGATACGCCACATAACGTGCGACTATTATCCACAATCCTCACGGGACAAGGATATCAGGTTCGTAAAGCGCTAAATGGGCAAAGGGCGCTCGCTACAGTGCAAGAGTTTCCACCACATCTAATTTTGCTGGACGTGATGATGCCAGAAATGAATGGGTATGAGGTGTGTGAACATTTGAAATCTTCACCCACTACCAGTTCCATTCCAGTGATTTTTTTAAGCGCCTTAGATGACGCTTCAGATAAGGTGAAAGCCTTTGATGTGGGAGCAGTTGACTATATTACGAAACCTTTTCAAGAGAAAGAAGTGTTGGCACGAGTGGCAAATCAGTTAACAATTCAAAGTCAAAAACAACTACTGCAAGAACAAACGAACCAATTAGAAGAACTTGTCGGACGTTTGGAAGACGAAATTAAAGAGCGACGGCTAACTGAGACAGCTTTACGCCTCGCTCAAAACAAGTCAGATAATTTATTGTTAAACATTTTACCAGCAGCGATTGTTGAAGCTTTGACAAAAGGGGAGAATACTAATGCCGAGAGATTTGAATCAGCAACAGTTTTATTTGCCGATATTGTAAATTTTACTTCTCTTGCTTCCAGAATATCACCTCTAGAATTAGTGAAGTTCCTCAACCAGATTTTTTCAAAGTTTGATGAATTAACTCAGAAACATGGTTTGGAGAAAATTAAAACGAATGGGGATGCTTATATGGTAGCGGGGGGGTTGCCGGTGCCGAGGCCCGATCATGCAGAAGCGATCGCGAATATGGCCTTGGATATGCAGGAAGCGATCGCTGATTTTCAAACTGACACAGGCGAACCTTTGCAAATTCGGATTGGGATCAATACAGGGCCAGTAGTTGCTGGAGTCATTGGTACTAAAAAATTTAGCTATGACTTGTGGGGAGATACTGTGAATGTTGCTTCTAGGATGGAATCTCAAGGATTACCAGGGTTTATTCAAGTTACTACTGCTGTTTACGATCAGTTGAAAAATAACTATGTATTTGAGGAAAGAGGTTCGATATCGGTAAAAGGTAAAGGAGAGACGATCGCCTATTTACTAACAGGGAAAAAAGATGATTCGGTTCCTTAAAAAATGAAAATTATTTGCAGTTCCCAATTTGTATTTTCCCGGACTATCTCAATGCGATCGATAAATTCTCGAAAATAAAACCTCCGTTCCGATTCAGACAAGTCGAGCCAAAATTCGGGAATAGAAACAGTTTGAGCAGTTTCTCGCAAATTCACAGGCGGTAGTTGCGCCAATTTGCTTTGCAAATCTGCAATTTCGGTGCGGATTTTGTAGGCTCTCAATTCGGCCGTTTCTGTGTCTAAAATGCCATTTTCTATCAGGGTTGCTAGTTGATTAATGATTTGTTCTTTAAATTCGATCGCCCTGCTAATTCCTGCTTTTATTCCATTCATATCCGGCATCTGTAACCCTGCTACAGCAGCGGGTAAATTCTGACAAATTCCGCTGATGGTAGATTGCAATACTTCATCGTAGGAAAGGCCGCTACATTTAGCCGGCCGACAACAGTTAATTGGCCGCAAATAAAGGTATTCTCGGTCTTTGCGGTAGGAGGTAACTTTTGCTACTGTCATGGGCGATCGACATTCCGCACAAATCGCTAAACCAGCCAGGGAACGCGGGGCGCTGGCGCTGCGGGGAGAAAGGCGGCGATTGCGGCGCAGCAACCTGTCTATTTGGGCGGCTTCTTCTCTGGAAATAATCGGGACGTGGGTATTAGAAATTACTTGGCCATTTTGATATTCTAAATCGCCTCGGTAGGCGGGATTTGTCAGCCAGCGACGGCCCGTACTGACAGAGATTTTTTTGTTGTATTTTTTGGCTAAATACCGCACGGAACCCCGCAAGGAACCGTAGATTAAAAAGTGTTCAAAAAAGTCTTTGACGGTGGGGGCGGTGCTTTTATCGATCGCATAACGGTCTTTGCTGCGCCGATAGCCGTAGGGAGCCTTACCCGGTGGAATTCGCGATTTGATCCGGTTGCGGGCGTGTCCTTTGCGAATGCTGCGGCTGTGTTGGCTGCGCTGGATTTCTGCTAGGAGTTTGAGCAAGTTGGCTGTGTTTTCTGTTTGTTTTTCGTCTGTGACAATTAGTTGGATGCCGAGGTTTTCCAGTTGTTCTAGGCGGGCGCACACTTGCTGAACTGTGTCGCCTAGTTCTTCAAAGCGCTGAATTAACAGGTATTTGACTGGTTCTGTTTGGCAGTCTTTTAGGAGTTGTTGCAGTTGCTGTCGCCCTCCTAAGTCTTGATAAGTGCGATCGACTTCTTGGCCCCAAAATTCCGGTGCGGGTGCTGTTTCTAGCAGAGGTTCGGTGTAAGAGTAGGCGATGATTTTCATCTGTTACTGGCTGAGTTCGATGATGTTACCGTCTGGGTCTTGGGTAAATAAGGCAGATCGACCTGACGCGCTCATTTGTACCGGGCAATTGTGAGCGATTAATTGTTGTTTGGCAGCCTCTAAGTTAGCAACAGAAAATGCTAGATGTCGGTTGCGTCCCAATTTTTCATAGTCTATGGCATCTGGTATAGTTGCAGCTAAAATTAGGTGGATCTGGAAGTTGCCGATTTGATACCAGATTCCGGGAAATTTTAAGTCTCGATCGATTTTTTGCATTCCTAATACGGTGCTGTAAAAGTGTTGGGATTTTTCGAGGTTGGAGATGAGTAGGGCGGCGTGGAGGGATTGGGTAATTTGCATTTTTGTTTGGTATTTATTTTTTTATTTTAACGGCTGATGCAGGCAGATGATCGCCGATCAAGGCAGATTTGTTGATCTTTGTTGAGTTGTTGATATAATCATAACATTGTCCGTCGCTATTAACAGATCGAAAACTGTTCTGAGTAAATCGCGATCGCATATTTTCGTGTCGATTGTATTGTCTCTTTTTATGAGTATTTTGTAAACTGCATTGGGGAGTGTTTTTAACAATGGTTTCTCAAAAACGCGCGATCGCCTCCACGTCGGGCAAATTCCGTCTCCGCAATGTCTTGGTGATTCCCTTTGTGCTGCAAATTGTGGCGGCTGTTGGCTGCATTGGCTATCTCTCTTACAGAAACGGAGAGCAGATTGTCAACGATATTGTTAGTCAGTTGCGCTCCGAAGTGAGTGCTAGAGTTTACGAACTTGTCCAAGCCTATCTGGAAGCTCCGCCACTGGTGAATCAGATCAATCATGATGTTTTACCTTTGGGGGTGTTGAACTTTGACGATTTGGAGCAAGCTCGACCCTATTTATGGAAACAAGTTCTGCGATTTAAGGCGATCGGTCATGCGGGAATTGCCAACGAAAAAGGTCAGTACCTGCGTGTGGGTTGGGTAAATCGGCTGATTGGACTTGAACAACCTCAGCTTGCTCAGCAACTGATTCCCGGAGGTGGCGACTTGATCTTCTACAACCTTGACGGTGATGGAAACCCGACAAAAATTGACAATACCACGCCCAATTATGACGTTCGCACGCGCCCTTTTTACAGAGTTGTTGTTGAGAAGAAACAGGCAGCTTGGAGTGACGTTTATATTAATTTTGGCTACGGTACGCTGCAAATTAATGCGAGTCTACCCTATTATGATGCGGACGGGAAACTAATTGGCGTGCTGACTTGTCAGATGGGTCTAGATCAAATTCAAAATTTCCTGCAAACTTTAAGCGTGGGTAATTCCGGTCAAGTATTTATCATTGAGCCCCAGGGTGAATTAATCGCCAGTTCCGTTAAAAATCTGCCTCTTTCGGTGGGAAAAGGTAAAGATAGCAAGCGGATCAAAGCACAGGACAGCAGCAACCCGCTGATGCGTCAAAGTGTGCTTTATCTGTTCGATCGCTTCAACCGTTTGGAAGACATTAATCACACTGTTCAACTTGACTTTAAGCTGAACGGTCAACGACAATTTATCCAAGTTTCTCCGCTAACTGACAAGTACGGTCTCAACTGGCTGATTATAGTAGTAGTTCCTAAAGCCGACTTTATGACGCAAATTTATGCTAACACTCGCCACACTATTTTGCTGTGTATTGTGGCTCTAGTTGTCTCTGTTGGAGTGGGTTTTCTCACGGCTAGCTGGATTACTCGTCCCCTGAACCAAATTGCTCAAGCTTCAGAATATCTAGCAGGTGGCACTCTCAATCAGAAGGTTGATTCCAGTCGGATTTTTGAAATTGAAATTTTAGCAAAATCCTTTAATAGCATGGCAAGACAACTGCAAGAATCCTTTGAAACTCTGGAAGATAAAGTCAAAGAACGCACCTCCGAACTCGCTACAGCCACTCAACAAATTGCCGCTCTGAATAACCGACTGAGAGCGGAAAATTTGCGGATGAGTGCCGAACTCGAAATCCTCAAACAAATGCAGCAGTTAATTCTGCCAAAACCTGCGGAATTAGCAGCAATTACAGAGTTAGATATTGCTGGATTTATGGAAGCAGCCGATGAAGTTGGTGGCGATTACTACGACGTACTTTATACTGACGGGGTGGTTACGATCTGCATTGGTGATGTCACCGGACATGGATTAGAAAGTGGCATTTTGATGGTGATGACTCAAGCGGCAGTCCGCACTCTCAAGGAAGTTCAAGAACTCGACCCTGTGCGCTTTTTAGATACCCTCAACCGCACTCTTTATAAAAATATCCAGCGCATGAACTCGGACAAAAGCCTGACCCTAGCTATCCTCAATTACGCAGACCGTAAAGTTAGTATTAGCGGTCAACATGAGGAAACTCTCCTAGTCCGAAAAGGCGGTCAAATTGAACGCATTGACATGATGGATTTAGGATTTCCCATCGGCTTAGATGAGGATATTTCAGATTTTATCAGCCATGTTTTAGTAGACTTAGAGCCGGGGGACGGGGTGGTGCTTTATACCGACGGCATCCCCGAAGCGAGAAATATCCACAAACAATTCTACGGTATTGAAAGACTCTGTGAAGTGGTTTCTCTAAACTGGCATTTGAGCGCCGAACAAATCAAGCAAGCCACCATCGATGATTTGCGAGAATTTATTGGAGAACAAAAGGTATTTGATGACATTACTTTGCTAGTATTGAAGCAACAGGGAAATATTCTGCATGATTTATGATTGACGGTCATAAACCCGGTTTCTACGATCGAGCTTGGATTTACAGGACTTACGCATCTCAATGTAATTCTGTCATTCTGAGGGTCGCGAAGAATCTCTGAGATTCTGAGGGTCGCGAAGAATGACACATAGGCTTTGCGTAAGTCCTGATTTGGCGGCGAANNAAATCAATTTAGCACCATCTAAATCTCCAGAAGAACTCCAGACACAGATACAGGATTTGATCCAAAAACTTGAGGAAGTCGAAGATGAAAAAAACAGCTATGAAACTTTAGTAGAAATTATCACGGAACACTCCACGGANNGATGCACTGGGAGAACTCGCACAGGTATTCTCCCATATGGTGCAAACGGTGAAAGCGCGGGAACAGGAATTAGAGAAACTTTTGCAAGCCTACGGACGTTTTGTTCCCGATGAATATCTCCAATTTCTCGGTAAGCAGAGCATTGTTGATTTCCAGCTTGGAGATCATGTGAGCAAAGAGATGGCCATCATGTTTTCTGATATCCGTTCCTTCACCACAATGGCTGAGCAAATGACTCCTCAAGAAAACTTTGATTTCATCAATACCTATTTGCAGCGAATTAGTCCCGAAATTCGCAAGCACAACGGTTTTATTGTCAAGTATATGGGAGATGGAGTGATGGCAGTTTTTCCCGAGGGCGTTGATGATGCTATTCAGGCAGGAATTGTGAAGTTTGAAAAGTTGCAAAAATACAATGAAAGCCGTATAATAAATGGGGAGATACCGGTGAATATTGGCATTGGTATCCATGTGGGTGATACGATGGTTGGGATTATTGGAGACGCGAATCGGATGCAAGCCGATGCGCTTTCCGATCATGTCAATCTCACGGCTCGTCTGGAAAGTTTAACGAAGTATTACGGCGTATCTTTATTAATTTCAGGAGATGTGGTACAACGTTTGAGTCAACCNNATTGTGGCGCTAAATCCCGATGACAAACCCAGTCAACTTTATCTAGAACGCATCCAATCGCTGTTAGAAAATAGTATTCCGGCTAACTGGAAGGGTGTCTGGAAATTTACTCAGAAGTGACATTAACACATCAATTAGAGGGAGAAAAATAATGACATCTGGAAGCTTACAAACTGTGACACAAATCTTTGGAGAATTCATCGACCAATTTCCACCGGATCACGACTCCCTAGAGCTTACATTTACGCCCAGTTCTCGCCCGATCAAGCAACGATGGCGCAACAACAGGCTTTCAGCTCATTTTGTGGCCGATTATTTGTCTAGCTTTCTACCGGTAGACGAGCAGGATGCTAGCAGCGAGAAACGGATTAAACAAAGCAAGGGAGCCGTGAGTTACGTCGCCAACGAACTGTTAGAAAATGCGATCAAATTTACTGATGATACTTTCAGTTATAAGGTCAAGTTTGGTATACACTTTATTGAGGATATTGACGTAATAGTAGTGATTTTTGCTACCAACTATGCCAAGTCAGAAACAGCCAATAAATTGCATGAATTCATTAAAGATCTACTCTCTTCCGACGACCCTACTGAACTCTATTTACAGCAGCTTGAAAAAAATGCTGAAACAGACAGTGAAACATCGGGATTGGGATTACTGACGATGATTAATGACTATTCAGCCAAGATAGGTTGGAGATTTGAGACAATCCCAGACAGTCTTGGTACTATCCTGGTGACGACTGTAGCTCAAATTATTGTTTAGTTTGTAGCATTTCAAGATTTACTTTTTTTAGGCGATCGCAATTCACTCAGGAAACCACAAAACAATGGATATTCAAGAAATTAAAGGTCAAGACTACAGTATTCAATACGATCTAGAATCGGTGACTGTTTATTTTAAAGGCGAACTCAGCTTGGGTGGGCCCGCAGATTATGCACCCATAGTCCAATTGTTAGATGAGGTCGCCAATCCAGAACCCTCCACGATTACTTTGAACTTAAAAAAATTGGAATTTCTTAATAGTTCTGGTATCAGTATGTTGTCTAAGTTTGTCATTGCCGTGCGGAAAAAGAAAACGATTCAACTTTTGGTAGTGGGTTCAAATGATGTTCCCTGGCAACAGAAATCTCTCAAGAATTTAGAAAAGCTGTTGCCAACTTTGAAGTTAGAATTAGAGTAGGGATGTGCAGATTTTAACCGCTTCGGAACCACAGGCTGGATGCCAGTGCCACAATAAATCAGGTAAATTTTAAGGTTGATCAACTGTTTAAGTTTGTTGCACTGGCAATTCAATGATAAACTCGGTTCCTTTTCCTGGTTCTGACTCGCACCTGAGCATTCCTCGGTGGTTTTCTACTAAAATTTTGTAGACAATAGACAATCCTAAACCGGTACCTTTACCGATTTTCTTGGTTGTGAAAAACTGCTCGAACATTCGTTCTTTTACCTGTGCGCTGATTCCCGATCCGGTGTCAGCAATCCGCACTCTCACTCGATCGAACTCAGCTACCTCAGTGCGGATCGAAATTTTCAGCGAAGCATCTGGCTGATTTTCTGCTGCTTCTTCTAAAGCATCGATCGCGTTGCTAATCAGATTCATGAATACTTGATTTAGTTGTCCGGCATAACACTCTACAGGAGGCAAGTTTCCGTAATCTTTAACTACTTGAATATCACGGCGAGTTTTGTGAGCATTGAGACGGCTTCGCAAAATTAACACCGTGCTGTCAATGCTATCATGCAAATCGCACAGCGTCATGTTACTGTTATCTGTTCGCGAAAAATTTTGCATTGATTTGACAATTTCGCGAATTCGCTCGGAACCCATTTGCATCGAAGACATCACTTTCGGCAAGTCTTCCAGTAAAAAATCTAGCTCCATTTCTTCGATATGAGCTTGAATTTCCTGACAGGGATTGGGATATTTTTCTTGATAGAGACGCAGCAGGTGCAGCAAATCTTGAGTATAAATTTCGACATGGCTCAAGTTGCCGTAAATAAAACTGACTGGGTTATTGATTTCGTGGACGATACTAGCCATTAGTTCTCCCAGAGAAGACATTTTTTCGCTGTGGAGGAGTTGAGCTTGAGTTTCTTTTAGTTCGCAAAGTGTGCGATCGAGTTCAGATGCTTTAGCTATGGATGCAGCCGTAGCAGTGCAACTTTCTTGATAAAGTTCAACTTGTCTGAGATTCACTTCAAATTGTTCAGTTTCGCCCTCCTGTTGATATTGACTAACCACTGCATCGAAAGCTTTTAGCAAGTCGCCGTCAGCCGCCTCTATAATATACAGCAGGTGGGGATTGTCTGCTCTGAGTTCGGCATCTGGAACTTGCACTAAGGCTTTAATGCGATCGATATATTCCCGCACTTGTTTGTCTAAATAAAGCGGCGCTTCAAAATACATTGCTTTGACAGTCGCTGAAGGGGGAGTTAATAAGTTGATGCTGCTGTCAGTATGGATTAAGGCGCTGTGGGATTTTTCCATAAGAGCGATCGCCTCCCTCAAATCTGCCCGCAGTTGTTCTCTTTCTGCCCCTTGTCTTGAGCCAACTAACCTCAAGCAAAAAAATGCGGTTTTTTGGGAAAGCATTCGCTGTCGGCCACTGACGTTAATTAGAGCCGCGCTAATTTTTCGAGCTGTCATAATTTCTTCAAGATTGAAGTAGTTTTTGAATGCCACTATAGGTAATACCTCCGACTCAACTGAATGTGTGTAACTCCTGCTCGCAGAAGATATTGTCATCATCAAAAATGTTGTTCACTATACTGTCAAAATTATAGTCGCTATGCAGCGAGGAAAGTAGTATAATTTGTCACATTTTTTGAGTCAGTATTACAATCTATGGTTAGAGGAAGTCTAGGTGAATTGCCCTAAAAATTGGCAAATCAGATTTGCCATCATTTCAGCTTGAGTTTGGGGCAATCCGTGATCGGCATTGGGAATAATTGCTAACTGTGCTTTTGGTATTTGATTGGCATAGGTTTGACAGTGCCAGAGAGGAATTGTTTCGTCGCTATCTCCTGTGATTACTAATGTGGGAATTTGCAATTTGTGAAGGTCTTTTTCAACAGTATCAATGGCGTCTTCCGGGCGCATCCGACTCATTAAAAAAGACCGGGCGACTGGTTGAGACATTAACTCTCGCCGCCAACCGGAAATCTGCTGCAATTCGTTACTTTTTCCGGCTAAATTAGCAAAGGGTTTTGCTAATTGCAAGGCCAAATCAACGATCGGCGTTTTCCACAGCAGTGGCCGCAAAGCATCGTATTGACCGCAAAAACTGTCGTCTCGAATTCCCGCAGGTGCTGCTAAGACTAAACTGCTGACGGAATTTGTGTATTTGAGAGCATAGGCCGAAGCTACCCAACCGCCAAAAGAATGTCCGATAATGCAGCAGGGATCGATATTGAGTTGTTCTACAACTTGTCGCACAAAGGCAACTTCTAAGGCCACATCGTAGCATATTTCTGGTTTGCTAGATTCTCCAAAACCCAACATATCTAAACTGATGCAGCGAAACTGAGATTGCAATAATTCAATTAATGGGAGCCAGCAAGTCTTTTCTCCCAAGAAACCGTGCAGCATTAATAAGGGTTGCCCGCTCCCGATGTCGAGGTAAGTGGCTTTTTGGCTGATGCTATTGACAAATGTACTTAATGTGTGCTTGTGCATAATTGCTCTAGACTGCATTGGCGATCGCCTCCTGGATGAATTTTTGTAAATAATTGTTACAGTGTTACCGTCCAAAGGTTAAACTTCATTACAGAGTGAATAATTTGAAAGGTAGCGTGATACTCTCTATTATTATTTGAATACTGCAAACACAAATCAGGAGAACAGTTTGAACTCCAACTTAAAACGATACCCGGCTTGTTCACTGCGTGAAGATGTCAGTGAGTATGTAGCTCACCTACAGCTTCACATGACTTTACAGGCTCGCAACTTGCTCCCTACGATTACGCAGGCCAAGGATAGTCGCGAACAACTGTTGCAGCAGACGCAGGCTCATTTTGAGAAACGAGTATCTCGACAAGCTCTTTAATTAAA
>DPLL01000045.1 GCA_003542015.1 Microcoleaceae cyanobacterium UBA9251
ATTTGGGGAAAGTCCTTACTTTTTATCACTTTTTGTCACTTTTTCTCACTGGTCAAGCTAAAGATGAAGCTTTACTATTAATTATGTTTACACATTTCCATTAGCAATAGTAACTAAAGAAATTGTCATGGCATATACTGATTACGATGGACCAAAATATCACAGACAAAACCGTCTATATTATAAATTTGCAACCATCAGGGAAGAAAGGAACATCTTAGAATCTGATGACAAGCTAGGTCTTGAGCCAGACAATCCTGGAATCATGCACGATCACTTTTATACAAAGAATGGTCAATGGTACGTTCAAACTAAGATTGAGAATAAGCATATTTTCGAGAAGATAGCTCCTGGTATATGGGGAGTGGAACAGGCAGATTCTAGTGAATACTTGGATGCCTTGTTCGATGAATTGCAGTCTTTACCTGACTGTTAATCATATTGACAATGTTTAAGTACCAGCAGATGACTCACATTCATTTGTACAAATTACCAACGCATAGGAGTTGACAAAAATGAGTTTACCATACAACCTTGTCGAGGCAATTCGGAATATTATGGCTGCCTTGGCTTTGGCTCAAGGAATCTTATCGCCCTCACAGGTTTCTGATATTCCTAACTCGACAATAATAGCTCAATTTGAAGAGCAAATCGGAATAGCAGACCAGGAAGAAAGAGAGAAAGTAGAAAGGGAACTAAAAAAAGTAAAATCAAATCAATCGACAATGCTAGAGATAGCCAAAGAAACAGGTTATGGTAGCGGTAATTATGGTGGATAAACCAATTTTAATTGATTTTTACCAGTAGAAACAACAATCAGGGGATTGAGTCGCAATTCCCCTGATTACCTCATCAAGGAAACTATCAATGTGGATTTTTCTTTTAATTATGCTGGCTGTAGTTATTTACTTCGTGGTGTCACAAGCATCAAGCAGCAATCAAGCTAGTAAGGCATCAAGCCAGAATTACACTAATCAAGTAGATTATTCAAATCTTGAAGTATCACTTGACACTAGCGCGTCCAATAGCTATGGCTGCGATTACAGACGCCTTCGTGACCTACTAGCAGAGGGAAAATGGAGAGAAGCTGACGAAGAAACCAACAATATGATACTTCGCGTAACAAATTACAACAGCGTAGAGGACTTTGCCACTCCAATAACTGCTAAACACACCCCCTGTGAAGACATTTGTACTATAGATCGACTTTGGCTTAAATATAGCAATGGTCGCTTTGGGTTGAGTGTACAAAGGCGAATTCTGTTAGGAATACGAGAGGATGCACTATTTATTCTGCTTCGTCTACCCAGTGAAAGAAAAGGAAATTACTATGAAGAGATGAAGAAAGAAATGGAATTAGAAAGTAACTTTAATAAACTCATAGGATGGTACGCTCCTTACGATGACGGCAGTAGTGGTCTAAAAAATTATAACGATCTTACTTTTTCAATCCACGCTCCATATGGACATCTTCCCACAGCGAATCCGCCAGGAGGATATCCTTTGTTAACGGAAAATAACATCAATAATCTTATTGTACTAAATTTATTAAAGCGTTTGTCAAATTGCGGTATTGCTCTGTAGTCAAAACCCTGGTCACATAAACTTATTGATACACTTGCAGAAAACATGAGATTGAGCGACGATCGCCCTTTCACTCTTAAAAGCTCGCACCTTCTCACCCTCACTTTTCTACAACCTTCTCCCATCACCTGCTTTAGAAGTTTTTGAAGTGCGATCGCCCTTTCTTATTCCAGCACACAAACAGAATTTTACAATAGCATTCAAAAAGCAATTTGAAGCGTCCTGGGTTCAGGGATAGATTCACCTTCCGCTTCCCAAGCTTCCAAATACATTTCAATCACTTTTTCGCCCTTATGAATTGCTTCAGAGCGAGTTTCACCGTGAGTGCAAGGCATCACCACGCGATCGCCAAACTCTGGAATCGTGACTAAGAAAAGCCGATCTTCATCCGACCATTGAACAATCATACTGTATTGACTCATAAATCATCGCCCTTCCTGAGAAATAATTATTATGTTAAAATTAGGGCTTACGCACTAAGCTGTTTCGCATTTAAAATAGTATTGTAGGGTGCGTCAGCCCACAGCGTTTCCCTTACCAGTGAAATCGATTGAGCTGACGCACCCTACAGGCTAACCAATGGCAGATTCAAATAAAAAGCAGTAGCAGTAATAATGCGATCGGGCATATCTGGCACAACATTTCGTGGGATTTGGGCAATTGCATGGGTATCTATTACAACTGCGCTCATAAAGGACATTCCTTCGGAAAATCACCCCACATTTCTTCACGGACTTCCGCAATATCGGCCGCTGTAATTTCAATACTCAAATCGCTCCACAACCCGTACAAACTACGCCGAGGTTGTTTCTGAGTAGACTTTTGCCTGAGAAACTGGACGAAGTTTAGGACTTCTTGCTGTTCCTGTGGCTGCAATTCCCGTAAATTTTCTAATACAGCTTGCTCAATGGTCATTATTTTACCTCTCATCCCATTCATTAAGACTAGCGGGTTTGTAGTCAAGCCCGCCACACCCAAATAGTCCTGAACCCACGTCGAGGCCAGAAACCGGGTTTCTTCGTAGATTTTTAGTTGAGAATCAGTGATTTTTCGTAGAAACCCGGTTTCTTCCCGTAACTCCTACCAAATTAAAATCTGGCAATACGCTAAAAATCTTTAAAATTTGTTAAGATTAACTCGACCTCAGCGCCGGCATCCCATCCGCCGCACTTACCTCCCCTTCCCCAGTCCCCACAACAATGCTGCGACTCGAACATATCAGTAAAATTTACCCCACAGGCGTCGTACTCAAAGATGTCACCTGGGAAGTCAAACCAGGCGATCGCATCGGCTTAGTCGGCGTCAACGGTGCCGGCAAATCCACCCAACTCAAAATCATCGCCGGCGAAATCGAACCCACCGCAGGCGAAGTCATTCGCCCCGCCAGCCTCCACATCGCCTACCTCTCCCAAGAATTTGAAGTAGATCCGACACGCACCGTCAAAGAAGAATTTTGGCGCGCCTTCAGCGAAGCCAACGAAATACACGAATCCTTAATGCAAGTCCATCGAGACTTGGAAGCCTCCACCCCAGAAAATCTCGACGAACTGATCCACAAAATGGATCGCTTGCAAAGAAAATTTGAAGGCTTAAACGGCTACGGTTTAGAAGCCCAAATCGAGAAAATTCTACCAGAAATCGGATTTGAATCCGAAGATGGCGATCGGCTAGTCAGTGCTTTCAGCGGCGGCTGGCAAATGCGGATGAGTTTGGGCAAAATTCTCCTCCAAAAACCAGATCTCCTGCTACTAGACGAACCTACCAACCACCTCGATTTAGAAACCATCGAATGGCTAGAAGTATACCTCAAAGGGCTGACAACCCCGATGGTAATAGTATCCCATGACCGAGAATTTCTGGATCGACTCTGCACCCAAATCGTCGAAACCGAACGCGGAGTTTCCAGCACCTACCTCGGCAACTATTCCTCATATTTACTGCAAAAAGCCGAAGCCAGAGAAGCCCAACTCAGCGCCTACGAAAGCCAACAAAAAGAGCTAGAAAAACAGCAAGCATTTGTAGAAAAATTCCGCGCTAGCGCCACTCGTAGCACCCAAGCGAAAAGCCGCGAAAAACAACTAGATAAAATCGAACGCATCGAAGCCCCCACCGGCGGATTAAAAACCTTGCATTTCCGCTTTCCCCCCGCACCCCGCAGTGGCCGCGAAGTAGCAATAATTGAAGACTTGGTGCATAGCTACGGTGACAAAATCCTATTTTTGGGGGCAGACTTATTAGTTGAAAGAGGCGATCGCATAGCCTTTCTCGGCCCCAACGGTGCCGGCAAATCTACCTTGCTGCGCCTGATTATGGGTTTGGAAACGCCAACCGAAGGTACGGTAAAATTCGGAGGTCACAACGTCATCCCCGGTTACTTTGAACAGAATCAAGCCGAAGCCTTAGATTTGAATAAAACCGTGATGGAAACGATTCACGATGAAGTTCCCGACTGGAAAAATGAAGAAGTTCGGACTTTGTTGGGGCGTTTTCTGTTCACCGGCGAAACAGTATACAAACAAGTCGGCGCTTTAAGCGGGGGAGAAAAAGCCCGCTTAGCTTTAGCAAAAATGCTGTTGACTCCGGTGAATTTGCTGATTTTGGACGAACCGACAAATCACCTCGACATTCCAGCGAAAGAGATGATGGAAGAAGCCATCAAGAATTATGACGGTACTGTAATGATTGTTTCGCACGATCGCTATTTCATCTCCCAAGTCGCCAACAAAATAGTGGAAATTCGGGATGGAGAGTTTCGCCCTTATCTCGGAGATTACCACTACTATCTCGATAAAATAGCCGAAGAAAAAGAGCTGGCCAAGTTAGCCAAACTTGAAGCAGAAAAAGCTGCTAAAAAAGCAGAAAAAGAAGCCAAGAAAAAAGCTGGGGCTAAGCAAAAATAAACTTGCCGCAATCGCAGATAAACCTCACATCCGCGTTTATCTGCGTTCATCTGCGGTTAAAAAGAATCTTATAGGACTCACGCATTGGAACGTAATTTTGTTTGTCATTCTGAGTGAAACGAAGAATCTCAAGCCCTTGCAACACCGTCTAGAGTGCGTAATTCCTGTCTAATTCAAAATTCGATTAATCATCTGATTCGCCTGGGAATCGTAACTCCCGCCAAACAAATTAAAATGATTCAAAATGTGATATAAATTGTAAAGAGTCTTGCGTTTTTCATACCCTGAATCCAACGGCAAAACCTGATTATATCCCCGATAAAACTGCGCCGAAAACCCGCCAAATAACTCCGTCATCGCGATATCAACTTCTCTATCTCCAAAATATGCCGCCGGGTCAAAAATCACCGGTTCCCCCGCAGATGTCACCCCCGCATTCCCCCCCCACAAATCCCCATGAACCAGGGAAGGTTGCGGTTCGTAACCTGCTAACAATTCAGGAATCACCTTTAATAAACGTTCCCCTTGCGGAAAATGACCACCCCGACGCCTAGCCAATTTCAACTGATAACCAATCCGATGTTCCGCCCAAAATTCCGCCCAATTTGCCGTCCAGTTGTTAATTTGTAAAGTAGAGCCGATCGTATTATTAAGAGTCCAACCAAAACATCCCCTCAAAAGGGCAGAATTAGCCTCTTCTCCCCCCCCATTGTAGGGGCGGTGCCCCCGTGNNGTGCCCGCCCTGGGTTGGGGGGGGTGTATTTGTGCATTGCAGCCAGTTTACGCCCCATTTCTTCCCAAGATCGATCGCCTCCGCGCCCTCCTAAATCCATCCATTCCAGCACAATATAAGCGGAATTCCCCTCGGTTCCCCAACAAATCGGCTCAGGTACTCGAATCGTCTGGGTTTCCCCCATTTGCTGCAAACCCAGCGCCTCAGCTTCAAACATCGCGACTTGGGAAGCTTGATTGATTTTCGCGAAGTAAGCGCGGGAACTGCTGCTGATATAATATCCTTGATTGATGCAGCCTCCGCTGACAGAACGGCGATTGTCGATCGCAAATTTGTCTCCCGTTACTTCGGAGATATGCGCGCTAATTTTGTCCCACATTGAATCAAATCGTGTTGAGGGCGATCGGAATTAGTTTAACAGGTATAGCAACTTATATCAGAACTCAAACTGACATTAACAGTCCTGGACGCATTGCAACGTAATTCGGTCATTCGCTCTTGGTTGCGAAGAAACTCAAACCCTTACAACACCGCCCTTGAGTGCGTAAGGACTGATTAAATTAAACTTTGAATTCTGGACTAAGCCGAGTCTGTGTAATTTTCCCAAACAACAAAGCCCCTATCTGAGATTCATAATGAAAGATTAAAAAAAGTTTATATTTCCGCTCTTTAACCCCCCTTCAGGCTAAAATGAAGGGTAGGCAAAAATACCGATCGGGGGTTCTCTCATGACAGAACAAAAATTCGACCCCGACGATCGGAAAAATCAACTGTCCCCTCAACTGAAATTATCCTTCTGGCGTGTTCCTTCATTCATTACTTTTGGTTTATTATTAATAGCCCTGCTCTTTTTTGGATTCAATAGGAATCAACAGGTAGCCAGTAAGGATATGGCTACCCTATTCGAAGGCAACACCAAATTTGCCCTGAACCTTTACAGCCAACTGCGTACTCAACCTGACAATCTGTTTTTCTCACCCTACAGCATTTCAACAGCGATCGCCATGACAGCAGCGGGTGCTAAAGGGAAAACAGCCACTCAAATCGATCGGGTTTTCAGCTTTAATCTCCCGCCCGCTTCCCGATCTCCGGCGTTTGCCCAATTGACTTATCAGTTAACTGACGCTCGAGGCTATCAGTTATCGATCGCCAATCGACTTTGGGCGCAAAAGGATTTTCCCTTGCTACCACCCTTTGTCAAAACAACTCAAGATTTCTATGGAGCTCCTATTGAATCATTGAATTTCGCCAATGCAGACGAAGCCAGTGGCAAAATTAATGCTTGGGTAGCGAAGCAAACCCAAAATCAAATCAAAGATTTACTTTCCCCTGATGATTTGGATTCTTGTACCAGGCTAGTCTTAACCAATGCCATTTACTTTAAAGGAAATTGGGTGACTCAATTTGACTCAGCAGAAACCACAAACCAACCCTTTACCCTAGCATCAGGTGAGAAACAGCAAGTAGCCATGATGGTTCAATCCAATAATTTTGGCTATGCTGAGTTTGAGAATTTGCAAGTCCTAGAAATGCCCTATCAAGGTAATAAGCTGTCTCTGGTAATTCTTTTACCAGCTAATCCAGATGGTTTGCCGAAATTAGAAGGCGCTCTGACAGCAGACAATCTGCAAAAATGGCTGTCCTTCTCTCAGCGTAAAGTCCAAGTTTTTCTCCCCAAATTCACCTTCCAGCAAAGCTTCAATTTAAAAGACGTACTCTCTAAAATGGGAATGGCAGATGCTTTCAGCTATCAACCAGGAGTCGCCGATTTTTCTGGGCTCAGCAACAAAGAGAATTTGTTTGTATCCGATGTAATTCACAAAGCTTTTGTAGAAGTTGACGAGAAAGGCTCAAAAGCCGCCGCCGCAACAGCGGTGATAGAATGTACAGGGGAAATGGGATGTCCATCACCACTGCCTCGTCAGATCGAGTTTCGAGCCGATCGCCCCTTTTTATTTCTCATCCGCGAACGACAATCAGGGACTATTCTATTTATGGGGAGGTTTGCCAATCCTGCTTTAAAAAACAGTCACCCTGTCAAAACCATACCTAAACCTCAAAGTTCTTCCTGTCAATAGTCACTTAAATGTGGGCTAGAGAGCCGATCGAGTTTCTGGTATTGTAAAACTTCATTAAGATTGTAAGCATCAATAGACAATGGTAGTATCATATAGTCAGAAGGGTCGATTGATTAACGCCGATGTTAACTGGTCTTACAATATTTTGAGAAAAGCAATCCCAAATGCGTTTAGCGATGGGATAGAGAGCTGCGTAGTTCAGCCGAGGCGGGTTAATCCGCTCGAAGTGAAA
>DPLL01000046.1 GCA_003542015.1 Microcoleaceae cyanobacterium UBA9251
GAGAATGAAACAGCCCTGCTTCTTAAGGGGGATTTAGGGGGATCTAGACTTAGGTAAAAGCGAGATATACCAAGGGTTTCAGGCTTAAGTTGACACTAATGGGCACGCTTGAGTGTCCTAATTTCTTCTTCCCACTTCTTCCTTCGTGTCCTTCGCGTCTTCGCGGTTCAATCATACTAATTTGCTGGCAATGCCGATCGCCCTTTAATCCAATCAAGTAAAATAGGATTCACCAATTCCGGCGCTTCATCCTGGGGACAATGGCCAACCCCCTCCAGCGGAATAAACTGTTCAACCGCCGGAAAGTTAGCCAATTCTCGGCCAAGGGCGATCGGCTCCCAAGGGTCATCCGTACCCCACAAAATCAAAGCAGGACAGCTCAAACGAGGCAACAAATCCTCCGGTAGAGGCCCTTGAGAATAACTGATAAATGCCACAAATACTTCCACAGCGCCGTTGTCTTTGGCTGGTTCAAGCAGCATATTTACCAGTTCGTCAGTAACAGCTTCAGGACGGTGATAAGCTTGCAAAAGCACTTTTCGCACTGTTTTTGGCGTTGCCAATTGTTTAAAAAATAACTGACTAATCCACTTGACATTTAAAACTTTTTGTGCTATTGGCGCTCCTAAACTGCGATACCAAGGCATTTCGGCCCGTTTGCGATCGTGCAACAAACGCAACGAGCAATTAAGTAAAATTACGCCAGAAGCAACATCGGGAAAATCCACAGCAGCTTGCATAATCGCCACACAGCCGATCGAATTTCCCACCAAAAAAGCCGGCCCACCCGCAACTTCCCGACAAAAATCAGCAATTAGCTGACCCCAAGTTTCAAAAGTATAGTCAATTTCCAGTTTCGGCGCAGGTTTAGCAGAAGCACCAAAACCAATAAGATCGATCGCGAAACAGCGACAATCAGTAGCCAATGCCGGCAAATTTTTGCGCCAATGGCCCCAAGAAGCGCCGAAACCGTGGACAAACACCACCGCAGGCCCCTGGGTTCCCGCAGTCTGGTAACAAATCGGAAAGCCTTTCCAGAGCCAAGTTTGAGGCCGGGCAGCAGTTAACGTAGAAGAAGTCATGGGATTTTAGATTTTAGATTTGAGATTGGGCATAGGGCATAGGGCATGGGGCATAGGGCATGGGGCATAGGGCATAGGGCATTGTTAGCTGTTGACTGCTGACTAATGACTAATGACTAATGACTAATGACTAATGACTAATGACTAATGACTAATGACTAATGACTACTTTGCAGCACGAGCCAATATTATGTCACCATTAAAGATGCTGAATTTTTTGCCTTATTGAAATTCCCCCTATGCCAACCCTCATTTCCACTGCTGTCGTACCGTTTCTAGGATCAGAAATTGTACCCGACTACGAAACCGCCAAAGTAGTAATCTTACCAATTCCCTACGAGGCTACCACCACTTACCGCCGGGGATGCGAAAACGGGCCCGCGAAACTTCTAGAAGCTTCTCATCAACTGGAATGCTACGACGAAGAACTAGATTCCGAAGTTTGCTACGATGTCGGAATTTATACAAAAGAGCCGATCGCAGATACCCGCAACAGCCAACCAGTTTCATCCCTAGAAATGCTGCGAGTTACGCAAGCCGCAGTGTATCAGCTAGTTACGGAAAATAAATTTGTGATCTCCCTCGGAGGCGAACACAGCATCACCGCCGGCGTTGTCGAAGGTTATCGCCAAGCATACCCAGACGAACCTTTCACAGTCGTGCAAATTGACGCCCACGGCGACTTGCGGCACGAGTACGAAGGCTCGATTCACAACCACGCCTGCGTGATGCGGCGTATTGTTGATATGGGCTTACCGACACTGCAAATCGGCATTCGTGCCATTTGTAAGGAAGAAGCTGATTTGATTAAAGCAAAACAGCTAAATGTGATTCGAGCTAGGGAAATTGCTACTCAGCCGGATTGGGCCGATCGGGCAATTGCCAGCATCACAACTAAGCGGGTATTTTTGACTATAGACTTAGATGGCATCGATCCGACTTTAATTCCAGGGGTGGGCACTCCAGAACCGGGCGGGCTAAATTGGTATTCCCTCACTGGATTTTTGCGCCGTGTCTTCGAGTCCTACGAAGTGATCGGCTGTGACATTATGGAATTAGCACCTATTGTAGACTCTGTAGTCTCAGAATTTACCGCCGCCAAATTAACATACAAAATGATTGGATATCAAGCTATAGCTCAAGGTTGGCTAAAGCAAGACGAGGGATAAACTGGTATAGCCTTTCTCAGGTAAATACAGTTAACAGTTAACAGTTAACAGTTAACAGTTAACAGTTAACAGTTAACAGTTAACAGTTAACAGTTAACAGTTAACAGACGGTGCAACCGGAATTGAGATCACATCCAGAAAAAATGAGTTTACCAAGGTCAACAATGGGTACTCCGATTAATAGCTACGCTCCCGATTTTGAACTGCCGGGAGTTGACGAAGAAGTTCACCATTTAGCTCGATATTTAGAAAATTTTCGGGCGATCGGGGTGATATTTATGTGCAATCACTGTCCTTACGTGCATTTGTATCTAAATCGCCTTAAAGAAATTCAAGCAGAGTTTCAAGACAAAGCTGTTACTTTAATCGGGATTAATGCTAATGACGCAACTCAATATCCCGATGATAGTTTTGAGAATATGAAAAGTTTTGCGGCTAACAATCAACTCAATTTCCCCTACATCCGAGATGTGGCTCAAGATGTGGCTGAAAGTTTTGGGGCTTCTAAAACGCCGGAGGTTTTTTTGCTAGACCAAGATGGCAAATTGCGTTACAAAGGTTTGATTGACGATAATGCTGATGATGCAGGCGCTGTACAGGTGTCTTATCTGCGAAGTGCGATCGGCCAATTGCTGAACAACGAACCCGTAGAACCCACCACTATCGAATCGATCGGCTGTTCTATAAAGTGGCGAGAATAGGGAGATTTTGAATTAACACTCCTGGATTAATTATGTAGGGTGCGCGCAGCGCGCACCTTATTTCTATAATTAGTTAACGAACCGCGAAGACGCGAAGGGCGCGAAGAAAGAAAGAGAAGAAAGAAAGAGAAGAAGATGGTTTTATATAGCAATCCTAAATCATT
>DPLL01000061.1:0-7285 GCA_003542015.1 Microcoleaceae cyanobacterium UBA9251
GACACAATAGCTGCGTAAGTCCTCTTAAAATAGGACAGGACTTACGCAAAGCCTATTTGTCATTCTGAGCGCAGCGAAGAATCTCGCGAGATTTTTTGCAGTCCAGATCCAACGCAGATATGCGGGACTGCGAAGGATCAGAATGACAGAATTACATTGATGCGTAAGTCCTGTCAAATTTGTATTTGTTCCCTCACCCACTTACGAAACAATCTGAGAGTTTGACTTGTGCCCACTATTTGACTTTGTTCGCTCTTTTGAGAAACAGCCTCAATAATTGGCAAATTGGGAAATGTTGGACTAATTTCAGATGCAACATATTTCCCATCTTCAAGCACATTAATTTCAAGCTTGTTATTTTCGTACCGCCAAATTTCCGGTACTCCCAGCGCCTCGTAAGCATCTAGTTGAGTCTTGGAAGTTAGATCGACTTCAATTGCTAAGTCAGGCGGCGGATCGACTGTCAAGTCTATGCGCTTTTTGCCAATCATTAAAGCGTAATTCTGAATGTAAAAACAGCGATCGGGTTCAATTCCTTGTAACATACTTTTTCCTTTGAAAGTCGTAGAACCAAATGGTTCAAAGTCGATTTCTAATTCCTCAAACAAAATTTTCACTAAATAGCCAATAATGATTTTAGCTTTCTCGTGTTCTGGTAGTGGCATCCTAATCTCCAAAGTTCCTTGACTGTAAGCTATTCTAGAGGCCCGGTGTTCTCCCAACTCTTCTAAAATTGCTTCAAATTCCTGCCAGTTGACATCATGGAACAGCACTCTATGTCCAGGCGGTACAGTGATTTGTCTTAATTGCAGCGTTACCATTTCAACCTCCGATTGATTTAAGTTTATGATAACTTGTTTGTAATGGGAATTGGGAATCGGCCATCGGGAATTGGGCATCGGGCATCGGGCATCGGGCATTGTTGACTGTTGACTGTTGACTGTTGACTGTTAACCAATAACCAATAACCAATAACCAATCACCAATAACTATTAAACTATTTTTTGCTGTTTATAAAGTTCCTTAAACTTGCGCTGCTGCTCGTTATGATCTACGATCGGATCTGGATAAGGAAGAGTTCTACGCACTAAAGGCGAAATATTTCCTGTGAGCAAAAGTTTCGTATCTACTCGGCGCAATTCAGGAACCCAGTGCCGAATATATTCCCCTTCCGGGTCAAATTTTTGAGCTTGACTGGCGGGATTAAATATGCGTAAAGGCTTCGGGTCCATACCACTCGATGCACTCCACTGCCAGCCACCATTATTAGCAGAAAGGTCGCCGTCTATCAATTTTTGCATAAAGTATTTTTCCCCCCACTGCCAGTTAATAATTAAATCTTTGGTGAGGAAACTAGCGACTATCATCCGGCACCGATTGTGCATCCAACCTGTCTGATTTAATTGCCGCATTGCCGCATCTATAATCGGATAGCCAGTTTGGCCTCTACACCAGGCTTGAAATAGTTTTTCATCATTCTCCCAAGGAAAGTCTTTGAATGCTTGACGGTGGGGTCCATCTGCTAATTCCGGGAAGTTATACATGGCGTGTTGATAAAATTCTCGCCACGCTAATTCCTGTTGCCAAGTACGGATATTTGTGCGTGCTTCTTCGTTGCGGGAATTGTCCATTACTCTCTGGGTAGCTTGCCAAACCGTGCGAATACCTATTGCACCAAATTTGAGGGCGGGGCTGAGTTGCGATGTGCCGTTAATTATTGGAAAATTGCGTTTTTCTTGATATTCGTAAATTGCCCGATCGCAAAATTCTTCCAACTTTTCTCGCGCTGCATCTTCTCCCGGTTCTATTAACAATGGACTTTCCCAAATAAATCCCAAATCTTTCGCACTTGGCAACAATTGAATTGCACCGGCTTGGCGTGCAATTTCTTGTTCTTCTGGGGTTAATCCTATCATTGGTTCAAGAGACGTTATCGGCAGTGTCTCTACTGGTTCGGCTTTAGGTTTGCTATTCCAATTTTTCCAAAAAGGGGTATAAACTGTGTAAGGATTTCCGGCACCGGTGCGAATTTCGTCCGGGGCGTGTAGCAGTTGATCCCAGAACTTTTGGCTGGTAATTCCTGCTTGCTGAAGGGCGTTTGATACTGCAAAATCGCGCTCTTTTGCATAGGGTTCTACATCCCAATTCCAAAATACTGCTTTGGCATTTATAGCTGTGGCTAATTTCGGTATTCCTTGACTAGGCTCATCTTGAATTATCAGTAATTGACTGCCAGATTCAACGTAACTGTGCTGAAGTTTTTGCAAGCAGCCGATCATATATGTGACTCTGGCGGGCGCTACGTCGTCAAGATCCAGGATATTGCGATCGAGACAGAAGATACCGACTACTTTAGGACTTTGCTGGTGTGCCGCTGCTAGTCCGATGTTATCACAAATACGCAAGTCGCGGCGGTGCCAAAATAGAATTAGGTCAGACATTCGATTTGAGATTTGAGATTTGAGATTTTACAGTCCTGGACGCACTCCGACCAAAGAAACCGGGTTTTTTACCGAATCTGCGGGTCACAACGAAGTATTTTTGTAAAAAAACCCGGTTTCTGGACCCCCCCATGCGTAAGTCATCTTTGAGATTTTAGAACTACCTCCAAGATTTTATAGTCCAGGACACACGCGGGGTCAAAAACCCGGTTTCTAAGTTAAGATTTATCGGTGGCACGATTTTTATAAGAAACTGGGTTTTTTTCGTAAGTTCTATTTAAGTCAAAAAAGGACGGGCTAAGAAAAAGCTAGAAATAGATTTTGCATCAATTGGTTCCCCAGCTAAAATAGCTTTCTCTAATTCTTCAGGAGTGAATAAAACTGTTTCCATGTCTTCATCATCGTCTTGGGCTGGTGGCTTTTCCAGTTTTTCCAAATCTTGGGCTAAAAAAGCATAAATGATTTCATCGGAATAACCGGGGGCGAGCAAAAATTGCCCTAATTTTTGCCATTTTCCAGCGCGATATCCGGTTTCTTCTTCGATTTCGCGTTTAATAGTTTCGGCGGGGTTTTCATTAACTTCTATTGTACCAGCAGGAAATTCTAAAATTCTCCCTTTAGCAGCAAAACGATATTGTCGCACCAAGACGAGTTTACCTTCGGGTGTGACGGGAACTGCAAGTGCTCCGCCCGGGTGGCGAATACATTCCCATTCGCCTTCGGAACCGTTGGGAAGACGGAGGGTGTTTACGTCAAAATTAAATTTGCGCCCTTGGTAAAATAGGCGTTGTTTGAGGAGTTGGGGTAGTTCTTGACCGATCGACATAAGCAAGAAGTGAATAATGTTTGAGTGTACTGATTTAAGACATCATATCAAATCCGGTTGCATTGGAATGATTCTATTTTTTGGGAATTGGTCATTGGGAATTGGTCATTGGGAATTGGTCATTGGGAATTGGTCATTGATGATTAGTTTTGTGCCTTTTCTAGACTATCATTTTTTGTATTCCCGAAAAATCTGCCCTTTGCGCCAGTTGTGCGATCGCACTTCCCGTCACTGGATGCACCCAATCCTGGGCAATTTCCGCTAAAGGTACTAATACAAACGCTCTTTCGGTCATCCGAGGATGAGGTAGAGTCAGTGTCGGAGTTTCTAGGATTAAATTATCATATAATAGCAAATCTAGGTCTAGGGTTCTCGGCCCCCATTTTTCTTGGCGAATTCGATTAAATTTTATTTCTATTTCTAATAAAGCTAATAGTAACTGTTCTGGTTCTAGGGTAACTTCTAGGATGGCACAGGCGTTGATGTAATCGGGTTGTGGTGGCCCGACTGGAGCTGTTTGATACCAGCTTGAATGGGATTTTACTGCTATTCCTGGGGTTTTGTTTAGGGTGGCGATCGCGCTTTTGAGAATTGTGAGGGAGTCCCCTAGGTTGCTACCGAGGGCGATCGCGCATTTTGTTGATTGCATTGGAAGTTGAATTGGAATATTTTAACCGCAGAGAACACAGAGAACACAGAGGGAGATAAGAGAGATGAATAAGTCTGATGAAGAGTGGATTTGATATAAGTCTCGATGGTTCTGTAACAAATTGTTTTAATTTTGGCTTAATTTATGCTTAATCTTTGTTGATTATACTTGATAAGTATCAGTGTTTAATTGGGAAATTAATGAGTTTTTACCGTCTCCTTTTGTCTGCCTTGATTCTAGTCACTATTAATTTTACATCAAGTACATCGATCGCCTTGGCTGAAACTAAGGAAACCTATCTTACAGTAAATTCCGATGATAGTCAATCTTTTGCCAGTTTAGTGCAGCAGGCGGAAGATTTAGCCGCATTGTCGATCGCCCAAGAATTCCAAAACAATCCCGGATTGACAGAGGTGACGATTATAGTTACAGTGGATCGCACCAGACGCATGGTTCCTGTCTTGCGATCGAGAGTATCTCGCAACCAGTGGCAAAAAGATTCCCGAATTGAACAGTGGACTAGATATTTTGCTGATGCTAAATACCTCTTGGGATTCAGAGAGGGCAATATCTCATCCTCAAATTCTGGGCCTTGGCAAACTATTAACTTACCAGCGCCCAGTCGGCCAGCATCTAGACAAAATGACCCTGGTTTTCGAGATGACTAATCGGGCATGGGGCATTGGGCATGGGGCATTGGGCATGGGGCATTGGGCATGGGGCATTGGGCATGGGGCATTGGGAATCGGGCATCGGGCATTGGTAACAAATAACCAATAACAAATAACCAATAACCAATCATTAATCAAAATATAATCTCACTTTAATTAACCTAAATCTAAACTTCCCTTAATTTAACAGCGATAAAATCTCATAGAGAATCACCAGATTAGGGATGTGGGGTTGAACAGGAATTTATGTCTAAAATAACTCGCCGACAACTGCTAATTTTCTTCGGTAGCAGTGCAGCTACTACTGTCCTTGCACCTCAACTAACTCAAACACTATTCGGTATCAATTCCACCTCTGCCGAAGCTGCTTTAAGTCCACTATCTTTCACTCCGTTAAGACTTCCTCACCCGCTGCCAGTTTATCAAGAATTGTCCAGCTTTATGCCGACGGGCATAAACGGACAAGGAACTGTGATGGCGGCTTCGCAGGATACTAAATTAAGGAGTTACAGCGTTGTTGACGATGTGGTTGTACCACCAGAATACGAACGCTATGTGATTCTCCGCTGGGGCGATCGCGTTTTTCCAGATCTATCTGACTATTTCGGCTACAACAACGACTATACCGGCTTCGTAGGCCTTCGCGGCAGCAATGACGACGGCTATCTCTGGGTTAACCACGAGTACATATCCTTCCCAATGTCGAAACAGGCGCCGGAAACGCCGACAGATTTGGCATCATTTCCAGCTACCGATCGCGCCGTCATCGGTCTAGACTTATCCGTAAAAAATCGCGCTACCCTGGGCGAATTTTTGTACAACATGGGTGGTTCGATCGTCCGCATCACCAAACAAGCCAACGGTCGATTTGGGGCGATCGCCCGCGACCCCCTCAACCGACGCATCCACGGACTTTCCGGCCTCGGAATCAACAGCCAGCGTGCTGACAAATACAAAGAAGTCACATCCTGGGGAACCAGACAAGGCGACGACAAATATCTGACAGGTACCGGCCCCGCAGCCACCCAAGTCTTCGCCCAAGTCAACAGCGACGGGCTGGGAAACCGGATCATCGGTACAGCCTACAACTGTTCCGGCGGCACAACCCCCTGGGGTACAATCCTCTCCGCCGAAGAAAACTTCCAAGGTAGCGAACTATTCTTTGTCGGAGTTCAGGAAAACATCAAACCCAACGGCGGCCAAACCGGCTACGCCAAGGGGACTACGGGTGAAGAATTCGGCTTAGTCGGCGAAAAATACGGCTGGATGGTAGAAGTCGATCTCCAAGATCCGAATTTCCGCCCCCGCAAACATACCTGGTTGGGCCGTTTCCGCCACGAAAACATCGCGATTCGCGCCGAAGCAGGCCGCAAATTAGTAGCATACATGGGAGACGATCGGCGCGGCGGACACACCTGGAAATTTGTCAGCAACGGTACTGTCACCAATCCCGCAGATAAAAACAACAGCCGCTTGTTTGAAGACGGCACTTTGTACGTTGCCCAATTCAATCGTAACGGTGCGGGAAGATGGCTGGCGCTGACAATCAATGCCCAAACCAATCCGGTTCGTCCTTCTAAAGTTGGCGAAGCCGAATTAGCAAGTTTTGGCAAAGCTCAAAGAGATGCCAATACTCGCTTACCAAAACGTGCCGGAATTGCCGGTCAAACCGAAGACGGCGGTTCTTTTGTAGTAGACACAACTAATGAAGCAACAGCACTTCCCGGCTACAGAAATAAAACTCTTGCTAATTTCTACACCAGCCAAGGTGCGGTTTTAGTTGATGCCTTTTTAGCTGCTAATTTAATTGGTGGCACTCCGACTGCACGCCCTGAAGATTTGGAAATTCATCCTACAACTAAGGAAGTTTTCATTGCTTATACTGACGGCGCACCGGGAAGCGACGGCTATCCAGATTCTCGCATTTTTAATGTTGCGAAATACACTGCCGCCCTCAACAGCGGTCAGCAGTCGGGAGGAATTTACAAGATAATTGAAGATAGTTCCGACGGTGCGGGTTCGACATTCCGCTGGCAACGTTTTAGTCAAGGTGGAGAAGCCGGTGCGGTAGCTGGGGCGGGATTTGCTAGTGTAGATAATTTGGCTTTTGACACTCAAGGTAATATTTGGGGTGTCACTGATATGTCTACTAGCACGCACAATGGTTTTGATGTTGGTTCTGCGGCAAAACAAGCTACGATCGACCACAAAAAGACTGGTAATACATCAGAATTTACTGGTGTTTTCGGCAACAATTGGCTGTTTTACATTCCAACGAACGGCCCGAATGCAGGAAGTGTAATTCCCTTTGCTTACGGGCCGAACCGGTGCGAAATCACTGGACCAACTTTTATCGGAGATACGTTGGTAGTTGCGGTGCAGCATCCAGGGGAAGATTGTCCGATCGATGATGGTACTGTACTCAGCCGCCAAATTGAAATGTTGGATTTGAACGGTGCTGTTTTCAATCAAACTCGGACTGTTTCTCGCGGCAGTTTGTGGCCGAGTAATATCTCGAATGATTCGCGTCGTTCGCCCATGCCTTCGGTGATTGGGATTCGTCGCGTGCGATCGACTACAACCGGTCAGTTTGTGTAAATAGGACTTACGCATCGGGGCCCTAGAAACCGGGTTTTTTGCCTAGATATGTCGTCGCAATCGGCAGATTAGGTAAAAAACCCTGGTGGTTGAGCCCTTC
>DPLL01000061.1:7472-18258 GCA_003542015.1 Microcoleaceae cyanobacterium UBA9251
GTCGAAACCCTGGTGGTTGAGCGAAGTCGAAACCTCAATAAACTGAATACTCAGAACCCCGACTTTATTGAATAAGTCGGGGTTTTCAAATATTAGCACCACACAAATGGTAAGGTGCGTCGCCCTCTACAATCTGCAAGTTCGATTTCTCATCTGGTAGCGACGCACCCTACAAATTAGTAACAGAAAAATACAAGACTAAGAAAATTGGATTTGGCGGTATAAATCGGCGATCGCAATTTCTAGATTCACCGATTCAAGTTGCAAGGAATCGCCCAAACCATACTCCGATAGCACCCATTGCCCCTGTTGATTGCGCCGAAACATCTCTACTCCCGGCTGTTCAACTTGCACCAAGACATACTCTTGCAGTGTTGAAAATTGGCGATATTTAGCAAATTTAGTACCGCGATCTACTGCTTCTGTGGAAGGCGATAAAACTTCGATAATCAAGGAAGGAAATTGCACTAATTGTGGATCGTTATCGCGATCGTCACAAGTTACCACAACATCAGGATAAAAATACTTTCGCCCTGGTTCCACTTGGACTTTGACATCCGCCATGTACATCTCGCAAGGGCGATCGACAAGGGCATCATCCAGGAGTTTCGAGAAGTTGAAGGTAATCCGATTGTGATTACGGGTTCCACCACTCATGGCGACGACTTCGCCATCCCAATACTCATAACGTTCCTCTTGGGTGGGTTCCCAAGCCAGGTATTCTTCTGGGCTCATCAATAGGCGATCGGGTAAGGCAACCATAATGCGATCGGGAATGAAGTATGTTTCTAGAATAGCTCGAAGAAAAGGGCGATCGGTTTGATTTTAGATTTTAGATTTTAGATTTTAGATTTTGGTTACAACTCTTTGATATACTGCTTCAACACAGGGGGCAGAGTGTAAAAATTTGCTTGTTGTTCTATCCAGCAGCGCCGCGATAGAGATTGCAGCGCATTTGCCAAATCTGACACCGGAATTATGTCATTTTCTAGCAATTTTATGCGATCGACTGGCTGGCTTTCTTTCGCCAACAACGAGATTACTTGTTTTTCTAGTTCCGAAAGGCGATCGAACTGCTGCTGCAAAACATCTTTCAAATCTTCCGGCAACAATATGGTATCATTTGGTAATAACTCAGTCACGCCTCCTCCCAAGTCTTGAATCAGAGTCGCCACGCTTTTTAACCATAGGGGATTCCCTTGGTAGCGATGAATGAGTGATTCAGTATTGTCACTTTCTGCTAACCCATAATCTCTGAGTATTTCCCGTCCGGCTGCGATGTCTAAACCTTTGAGTTGTAAAGTACGAATGGGAGTATTTTGGTTTTTAACTTGAGTCACTTCTCTGGGTTGTTCCCAACCGATTAGCAGCAAGCAGCTTTGATGGGATAATTTTTCTATTTGTTTGAATAAAGAGCGATATTCTTCGCATTCTGGTTTGTATTTTCCTGCCGATTCGCCGCTACAGAAAAGATTGTGAACGTCATCTAAGACTATTAAACAGCGATGATTTTGCAAATACTTAATCAGCGGTAAGCGTTTCTGGTTTGTTGGGGATGAATCTTGTTTTTCTGAGTTGGATAAAAGCTGTATTAGGTTAGATTGAAATTTATCTATGGTGGGGAATTCGTCTAGTGTGTACCAAGCTGCGTACTCAAACTCGTCTTTAATTTGCTGTACGAGTTGTACTGCTAGGGATGTTTTGCCGATTCCGAGTCGGCCGATGAGGGTGATGAGGCGGCAGTTTTGTTGTAGAATCCAGGTTGTGAGGGTTTGGAGTTCGTGGGTGCGATCGAAGAAATTGCCCAACTCCGGCATTTCGCTTAAATCTTGATGTAAAGTTTTGGTTGGTTTTGCGTTAACTGTTTCATCATTTAATTGATTTGAGTTTCTTTGTTCTGGTGGGTGTCTAGCTTCTCCACAGGTGTTAAAACTACCACTGATGTGTTGTTCGCTGACGTTTTGTGCAAAATTTGAAACATTAGAGACTTGGAACCTCTCCATTGCCGATTGAAAATTCTTTTTATTAACATCTTCTCCCAACTCTTCTGAAAGTATCTGCCATAATTCCGATCCGATTTCCCTGATGCGACTTTCAGAACAGTCAAAATCCTTGGCTATTTGCTTGTACGTTTCACGTTGTATAGTTCCTTGCAATACTGCTGCTTGTAAATCGTCAAGGTGCTGACCTGTTTTAGCAAAGACTATCTCATCAGCGAATTTTAACATTTCTTTAAGATTCATCTGGTTTGGTAGATGCGAGTTTTTTTGTATTGTAGCTCACATCTGCCAACATTTTCGTACAATTTCGTACATTTTTGTACAAAATTATATTTAATAGAGTGAAAGTGGGGAAAAAGTGGCGGCAAAATAGAACATTTTTTATAAAAAATCAGTCTAATGTCGTCTACTATATATATAGGCAGCTTTTTTTTAAAATCAACCACAATCAACTACATCAAAAAAAAATGGTTAAGTACATTTGCAGCAATAACTCAGAACATGAATTTGATTCGATGACCGCCGATGGCTTTTGCTCAAAAGAGGAATGCTATGGAATAGGTTTTCTTGTTGAACAACAAGGCGGCTCGTTAGACAACGCCGATTTTTCTCCAGAGTCAAGGATAAGAGAAATTGGCTTGTGTATCCTTCTAATGGACGCATCGGGTTCAATGCAATCAACGGCATTTGATTCTAGCCCAGCGACAAAAGATAAATTGGTTGCTGGAAGTGCCAGCGGTGGCATTTTTGAGTTAGAACAATTGTCTAATAAAGACGATGCTTATGTAATAGCTGTAATGTTCGACACATCTAACACAAGCATTTTCAGTGGCTCAATCGCAGAGATTTTTAGCAAGTTCAAATCAGCATCCGAGTTTTCAAAGTTTATCCTAGAAAGTTTCAAACCAAAATACGGCGGAACCGATATTAATGGGGCGTTAAACTACGCCAAGGAAATCTATGACAATTTTACTCAGAACAACGATTTGTCAAAATATGGAGGACCTAAGAATGTCAAACCAGTAAAACAAAGCGTCCTTGCCAAAAATGGAGAGCAAAAAATTGTGCCTAACGTCAGGGTATTGATCTACACAGACGGAGAAGCTACAATTAACGGCAACCCATTTAAAAGTAGCAATGAGGTAGATATTTTGATGGGTGCGTTCTTTGGCAAAGGAGGCGAAGCTGGATGTAATGAATTAAAGAGCATTGTGTCCAAATGTCCAATTCACGAAGTTGACCAGTTCTTCTTAATTAACGATCCGAATCGCATTCAAACTATGAAGAAATTATTTAGAATGGCAAGTGGAACATCTGGTTTCTGCCCAGTGTGTCTAGCACAAGACTGATGAAACTGACTACCAATCTAGTCATAATGCTAGAAATTTTCCTCAATGATATATTGCGCCCATTAGTTAAGGGAATTATTGCAGAGAACCTTAACGAATTACAACTTAAACTAAACAGTTTTGCAAGTGAAATGGAAATGGAAGAAACTCGAAAACAAGGAAAAAAGGAGGGAGTAGTTTCCGAAGGATCGGCTAATTCATACTCCGATGAAGACAATGGGGAAACAGTCGAAAGTGCTAGCACGGGTGAAGCGATGCGAGGAGGAAAATCAAGACAAGAAAAACAAATCATTGCCGAAATAATCATGACGGCTGGTCCGCGCAAAGAGCAAGATATCGGACTAGGTGAAGATGTTTGCGGCTTAATTTTGAAAAATGATGTGTGTTTCTTCTGGATCGCTGACGGAACAAGTGAGACCCCAGTTTTAAAAGATAATCGCCTAACAATTAATTTTTCATCCCGTACACTAGCACAGCAATTAGGACAGAGTTTCCGAAAACTTGTTTTGAAAAATTCGGAAAAAATTAGCGACAAAGTAAATACGAAACAGGCGGTGATGCAAGATTATCTAAAGTCTACTCTTGAAGATGTAGAGAAAGAGTGGTCTAAGACGTTAAAGGATATTCAAATCGATAGTAAAGACTTTCTTGACAAAAATTTGAGCGAGATAAACAGTAGTCAAAAAGATTTTTCATCTACCTTTACTTGTGGATGTCTCACCACACATGGACATCTACAGATGGGCTGTTATGGAGATTCACCGTTTCTAGTTAAAACTGATAACGAGATTAGAATATTTAAGCCTGAAAATCATCGTTTTTTTATGAGGCTAAATCGAGATCGTCAGGAATATTTATTTAGCACATCAAATAATCATAAAACTGAATACTACGAATATGAAAATGTAAGTTTTCTTATCGCAGGTAGCGATGGTATAGGACAGATTCCCGATCTAGTAAAGAGTTTGACAGGGACAGGTAAAGATAAATTTTCGTTTGCAGAAATAAGACATAAAATCATTTTGTTTAACCCCCGAACAAAAGATGATAAAACTCTTTGCATTTTGAGTTTGGAAAGCTTTTGAATATCTGATGATACCTGAATGGACGTAATAGTTCGAGAAGTTGATGGCACATTTTTGAAATACTGTTTCTCCCCAAATAATCAAACATGGTACAAGCAAAATCCACCTGCGGAGTACGGCTTTACCAACTTAGGGAATGCAACGTACTTTGTGAAAAGACAACCCAGATGTTTTAGTGGTTGGAAGCTTTTGCATATGGCAATTGCAGGCGAGCAAATTAGGAATGCACCTAGAGTTATATCACTTGCCAAAGATCAAGATTATTATTATTACTTTACTGAAAAGTTAGAAGGGGAAAATTTAGATGATTATCTAAAACAAAATTCTGTAGTTAGATTAACTTCCGATCGGCTTATAAGTGATGTTTTCAGAGCTTTTTTTAGTATCAGTAATCACCAATTCTGGTACTCCGATTTGTGTAAAAAAAATATATTCGTTTTGAGATCTGGAGGTTTTAATTTAATTGATTTAGACAGTTGCATTCCAAGTGAAAAACCCTTTTTCTACAATGGAAGAACCTCCTGTGAATATCCCCCTCTATTAAAAAGATTTGCTAGAGAAGTAAGAAATATTGATTTAGATATTTTTCAAATACAAGGTGTATGTGTAAACCAAGCCGAAATAATAGCACTGGCAGTTGATGTTAGATGTTCACTTAGAATTCCTATGGACAGTAAAATTAATGTTTTGCACACGCTTTTGATGCAAAAGGTGCGACAAGAATATATCGATTTATTCAGTAGCCTGACGGATAATAAGCCTGATTGGGTGAAAGCTAAAAAGTTAGTTGATATAATCGTTAATGTAATGCCTTAAAAAAATGCCAATATATAAATGTGTAAATAATTCTCTTCATAAGTACTCTCCATTAACCTCTATTCCAATACGGTAATCAACGATACGAATGCGATAGCGACCAGTGCGATCGGCCTTCCTTGTAGTTTGGGTTTACTTCATGAAACCCAACCTCTTTTTCTGCTCACAATGTTATCCATTTCCACCATGACAATGCGATGATTGCACAGATAGCGATCACACCAGTCAAAAAAAGATCGATCGCAACTTAAGAAACCGGGTTTCTCAGATCACTCAAGCATCGCCGCCGAGATTTTATTCAGAAACCCGGTTTCTCACCCACGCGATCGCCCGATCGCGCATCAAGAGCGATCGCCCTTTCTATCAACTCCTGAAAACTTGCACTTTTTCCTCTATATCCAATCCCCCTTCGCCTAAAGTATCAGCCGAAGAATGACGATCGATTTTTCGCTCAAAAATAACCGCAGACTTTCAATAAGTTTTATGTAGGCATTGGGAATCAAGGCTAAGCTAGATGTAATAAAACACTATAGCTTGTAAGAAAAAAATGCTTTATTCACTTTTGCCTAAATCTCAACTCAAACTTCGGGTTTTAAAACAGTTAGCAGCCACTGTTTCGGCGGCCTTAGCTCTCAGTGCAATTACCACTTTGAAACCCTCGCCGGTCAAGGCTGCTGGCGATATCCCCCTAGCACAAACTCCGACTCAGCTAGCAGTAAAACCTCCCAATTTGCTGCGGAGCCAGCTACCTCAAAATACTGTTGCTGTGCAGACAGTGCAAATGGACTTATTGGATGGAATTATACCAATTGTTTTCGGCGGTGCGGTGCTGATTTGTATTCCGCTATTTTTTGGCGGATTGGTGGTAATTGGCGATCGCGAAGTTGGCATTGTCAGTAAAAAGTTTAGCTTTGGTGGCAAGTCTTTGCCCCCAGGAGATTTAATTGCCTTAAACGGAGAAGCGGGGTATCAAGCTGATACTTTACCTCCCGGTTGGCACTGGGGTTATTGGCCTTTGCAATACAATGTTCGCAAAGAGTCTCTAACTGTGGTTCCACAAGGTGAAATTGCTTTAATTATCGCAGCAGGCGGCGCGTCGATTCCGCCACAGCGCATCCTCGGAAAAATCACAGAATGCGACAATTTTCAAGATGCTCGCAAATTCCTTAAAAGCGGCGGAGAAAAAGGCCGCCAACTCGGCATTTTGACTGGTGGCAGTTATCGGATAAATACCGCACTGTTTACGGTAATTACAGCAACAAATGCTCCCAAACACGGGATGACAGCGGAACTGTTGAAATTGTACAAAATTGCCCCAGATAAAGTTGGAATTGTCACCACCTATGACGGTGTTCCGATTCAAGATGGCGAAATTGCTGGCCCGATTATTCCGAATCACGACAACTTCCAAAACGCGCAGAAATTTATCACCGGCGGCGGGCGGCGCGGCTTGCAGGAACAGGTTTTGCTTTCCGGTTCGTGGAACTTAAATCCTTGGTTTGTCGGGGTGGAACAAGCAGCGATGACTGAAATCCCGATCGGCTATGTTGGCGCTGTTATTTCCTATGTCGGTAAAACCTCGGAAGATGTGAGCGGGGCTGCTTTCACTCACGGCAATTTAGTAAATGTAGGCAATAAAGGGGTGTGGATAACTCCTCTTTATCCTGGAAAACATCCGCTGAATACTCGCATTTTGAAGGTAGAGTTAGTGCCGACTACAAATATTGTTTTGAATTGGTCTAGTAAAACGGAACGGCACAGTTACGATTCTCAACTTTCCTCTTTAACTGTGCGTTCTAGAGACGGTTTTGCCTTCGATCTAGAAGTAGCTCAAATTATTCACGTCGGCGCTTTGGATGCTCCGAAAGTCATCTCTCGCGTGGGTTCGATGCAGAACTTAGTTGACCACGTTTTGCAGCCGACAATTGGGAATTATTTCCGCAATTCTGCTCAAGCTTATTCTGTGTTAGATTTTCTCTCTGCCAGGAGCGATCGGCAAGCCGAAGCCGCGGAGTATATCAAAGCAGCTTTGCGTACCTATGATGTGCAAGCAATTGATACTTTGATCGGGGATATTTTGCCGCCCGCAGAGTTGATGCAAACTCAAACCGATCGCAAAATTGCTGAGGAACAATGCAAGACTTATGAAGTGCAGCAATTAGCGCAAACTCAGCGGCAACAATTGGTACGAGAAACGGCGCTGGCTGAGATTCAGCAAGAGATGGTGAAATCCGAGCAAGGCGTCAAGATTTCTGAGTTAAAAGCTAATTCTCAGGTGAAACAAGCTCAAGGCGAAGCTGAGTCAATTCGGGTGAAGGGAAATGCTCAAGCTGAAGCTTATCGAGCGGGTGTTGTAGCTTTGGGAGGTTCCGGTTATACGGCTTTGCAGTTAATGCAAATTATCGGCGATCGTCATGTGCGAGTTGTGCCGGATGTTGCGGTTAGCGGCAGCGGTAGCAGTGGGGGTTTAGTTGATGGTTTGCTGGGGATGATGATGTGGAATCAAACTAGCAAAAATGGAGAAAATGGTGGGGAATTACCTGTAGTTAAGTTACAGAAATCGGAGCCTGCTGTTTTGGAATCTGCGGTCAAGTTGCCGGTAGCAAAGGTGCAATCTCGCGCTAATTCGCCAGTTGCTAAGTCTGAGGCTGATCTTGATTCCTCTGTTTGATAAATTGCCGTTTGACGATCGATATTTGACTTAAGCTGTGCAGTTTGTAGTGAGGACGATCGTCCTCTCTGAAAGCTTTTAGTCCAGGACTAAAGTCCTTACTACAAACAATTTTATGCAGCATTACCAACAACTTTATGCAGTGGAAAGAAAACAGCCGGTGAAACGCTGAAAAACTCTGCAATTTTTTGTATATGTTCGGTGGTAAGTTGACGCTTTTCATGGAGGATATCTGAGACAATAGACTCTGTTTTGAAAATAGGAACTAGGTCTTTTTGTCTGAGCTAAAATTCTTCGATTAAAGCCTTTAATAGTTCTATGCCGTAAATATCAGGTATGGGTTCTAAAGTTTGCTCATACTCATAAACCAGGGTTCCTAGTACGTTTAGATAGTCGCGTTCGTCTGGAGTCAGTTCGCCTTTATCCAACAAAGAGTCGATCGCTTTTTGAGTCGCAGTTAATTCCTCTTCAGCAGTTATGGGTCGGGGAGGAAATATTTTGAGTAGTTCGATATAAGCGCTAGAATTTTTCATGGGAGCATCCTATTGATGTTATCTTAGCAAATTGCGAAGTGATTTGTCAATTACGATTCGCAGTACAATTGATGAATATTGCATCTGAGGAATTTACCCATGTCAGAACCGTTTTCTACTGAGATTAGCGATCGCATCTGCACCCACATGAACGAAGATCACCCTAGTGCTGTAGTGCTTTACGCTCAAGCATTTGGCGACAAACCGGATGCAACCGCAGCTCAAATGCTGGCTATTGATGCGAATGGCATGGATTTAACCGCTGAAGTCAATGGCGAAACTTTGCCTGTTAGAGTTAAATTCGATCGCACTTTGAAAGACGCCGAAGATGCTCACCACACTCTGATTGAAATGGTGAAACAAGCTCGAAAAGTGGCAAAATAGCCAACGGTCTCCTATTATGTTATAATGGGAAGGTTCGTAGTAAGGACTAAAGTCATTTTAAATATTTTATAATGACTTTAGTCCTTACTACAAACAGTATTTTTTATCCAACTTAAACTGCACTCTAAAATATTAAATAAAATGACAGAAAATTCCCTCCAACCCAAAGCAGGCGATGCCGTCGGCGGTCAAAATAATCCATTTGAGGCACTGACAAGACAGCTAGATTTGATGATTCGCGCGCGCTATCCGCTGCTGTACATTGTGGGCGCCGAAGAAGAACCTGTCGAAGCCGTAATTGACCAAGTTGCGCTGCAAGTAACTCCCGCACGCCGGGTATTGCGGTGGGATATCGTGCGCGGCTGGGAGGACAACGGCTCCGGGAAAGGCTCAGCAATGGCGGCGCTCGATCGCATCGGCAAGACTGCTGTGGAAGAATATACCATATTTGTGTTGCGGGACTTGCACCCAGTTTTGAAATATCCCTACACCGAAAAAAATGCGCCTGTCGTGCGGGAATTACGCAATTTAACGCGGGAATTGAAGCGCAGCAAGAAAACGATCATTCTGACTTCTCACGCGCTGGAATTGCCGGAAGAATTGAAGGAAGAAGTAACAGTAATTGATTTTCCTTTGCCCAACGTTCAGGAAATCAATTATTTAATTTCCCACGTTGTGGCCGGGCCGGAACAGTTACAAGTTACGGGTTTAGCAAGGGAACAGTTAGTTAAAGCTTGTCAAGGTTTGAGTCGCGCCAGAATCGGACGAGTTTTAGCTAAAGCTTTGGCAGCCAAACAGCAAATCAACGAATCAGATATTGACGGAATTTTGGAGGAGAAACAGCAAGCAATTCGCCAAACTGGAATTCTGGAGTTTGTGAATTCCAGAGAATCTCTCAAAAGTGTGGGCGGATTGGATAATTTGAAGCAGTGGGTAAAGATGCGGCAAGATGCTTTTACAGACGAAGCGCGACGCTACGGCATACCGAATCCTAAAGGCGTTTTGTTAGTAGGAATTCAAGGTACTGGCAAATCTTTATCAGCGAAAACAATCGCCTCGGAATGGCGTTTGCCGCTGTTGCGGTTGGATACTGGGAGGTTGTTTGGTGGCCTGGTTGGGGAAAGCGAAAGTCGCGTCAGACAGATGATCCAATTGGCCGAGGCGATCGCACCTTGCGTTTTGTGGATAGATGAAATAGATAAAGCCTTTGGTAATATTATTAGTGGCGGCGATGGCGATTCGGGAACGTCGCGCAGGGTATTCGGTAGTTTGATTACTTGGATGCAGGAAAAAACCAGTCCGGTGTTTATTGTCGCCACTGCAAATAACGTGCGGATTTTGCCGGCAGAGTTACTCAGAAAGGGAAGATTTGATGAAATTTTCTTTCTGAATTTGCCTTCAGAATTGGAACGACAAGACATTTTTCAAGTACACTTACAGCGGCTGCGGCCGACTAGATTTCGGGAATTCGATCTGGGAGTTTTGGCGAAGCGCGCTGAGAATTTTAGTGGTGCAGAAATTGAGCAAGTGGTGATAGATGGATTGTATCGGGCCTTTGGAACCTTTGTAAACGGGCAGCGCCGAGATTTGACGACGGAGGATATTTTGAGGTCCATCGAGGATACTGTACCTCTAGTGGCGATCGCGCGATCGCAAATCGAAGATTTAAAGCGCTGGGCGGCGGAAGCGGGAGCGAAAACAGCATCTAACGATAGTCAATTAATTGATGAATTAAAGCGCTATAGCAATCCTAAATGAGTCGNNATGATTTAGGATTGCTATAGCAATCAACAAGGAAAAGATCTGTAGTAAGTAGGTCAGCACAAAAAAACAATCATATCTTATAGCTAAAGTCAATGATAATTCCCAGATTCCAGAATTTTCGACAAGCACAAAAAGCCGTTAGGGATTTAAACCCACGGGGTTTTTAGCTAAAGTCGGTTAAAAC
>DPLL01000350.1:0-290 GCA_003542015.1 Microcoleaceae cyanobacterium UBA9251
CTAGCAGAAGTATGGCGCAAAAACAAGGTACAAAGTCCCATTTTAATACCAGAATTGGCTACCACATTTTCTACCTGATCGGTAATTTTGCACAGAGACTTACCTGTAGTTTTAATTTTGAATATCTGTTGGTAATGAGTCATAGGATTTTAGATTTTGGATTTTAGATTTTGGATTTTCAATGAGACTATTGCAGAAATCTTCTGCTATTGTTACATCTTACTTCTTTGTACCCGCTCGCGAAGCGTCGCACTGCCCTTCGACTACGCTCAGGAATGGTTCGACTACGC
>DPLL01000350.1:406-10491 GCA_003542015.1 Microcoleaceae cyanobacterium UBA9251
CTCCGTACCATTTCTATCCAATTTTTCCGACAAACGCGGCGGATTCATCGGTTTTCGCAAAAACTCCCAATCTCCCTCAAAAAACTCCCCATCCGTCACAATTTGATGTTCTGCATAATTTTGAATCCCTTCGAGCAAAACCTGAGCTTCCGCAAAACCTTCTCTCATTATAGAAACAACAGGTATTTCCAAACGCAAAGCTTCGGAAAAAGTGCTGTATCCCGGTTTAGAAATCAACCGCCCGCAGACAGGCATCACATCAACAGGACGCGGTAAAATTGGGAAAGACTTTGCGAACTCCTGACTCTTGACTCTAATCAAATTTGGCAAATCAGGAGCCGCGGCATCAAAAGTAATAAATTGGCGATCGCTAAACTTGTGTAAATTGTGATAAGGGATATCTTCCAAACCCAGTCCGCCAAAAGTCAGCAATACAGTTTTTTCTGGCGGTGTTTCGATTCTGAATAAGTCCCGAATTTTATCGTTACTATACCGAGGATTGCCACCAGTTAAGCCAACATCTTCAATATTTGGAAAAAACGACATCGATTCGTGCAAAGGGAGACGAAAAAGCCGATCGCACATTCCGAAACACTCACCAATCCAATCTACCATTTCTCCAAAATCCCCGCCCCAATCACGATAAATAAAATCCCAGCCAAAGTTACTCATCATCCAGCAAGGAACGCCAGCAGCCTTAGCAATTTTTGTCATCAAAGGGGGAATATCTGCCAGTACCAAACCCACCCGATTTTGCTTAATAAAATTAACTTCGCTAGCAATTAGGGAATTTTGCTTTTTCCGAATTTCCCGCAATTTTTCCAGTGTCGCGTCTAAATCCATATTCAAACTATCAGATTGCACGACTCCCACATCAAAACCGCGCGGGCGGAGGATAAAGTCGCCGCCAATGTATGATTCTAACAACCAGCGGGGCGCAGTTGTCGCTATAATCAATAAAATATCTGGATTTAATTCTTGAATTTTTGCTGCTACTGATGAAACGCGAACAGCGTGGCCGAATCCATGATTGGTAATAGCGATGTATAATGTTGGTCTAGACATTGGTAATTGGGAATTGGGAATTGGGAATTGGGCATTGGGAATTGGGCATTGGGCATCGGGAATTGGGCATTGGGCATCGGGAATTGGTAGCCCCTCACAAACGACAAACAACAAATAAAAAAATCTCAAATCTCAAATCTAAAATCGCCTGACTCGATCGATAATTTAGCCTGCCATTGCTTGCAAGGATACCACTCGATCGGCCCTTCCCAGAATTAGCCACACTTCCCAGCATACCCCAAACCACGCTACTAGCCTCATCCTGAACTAGAATTTGGCCTCCAGCTTCCCGAATACCCTCGCAGCCGTGAAGTCCATCTTGCCCCATCCCAGTCAGCACTACAGCTAAAACGCCAGCACGGTAAATCTTAGCAGTCGATCGAAACAACACATCAACCCCAGGGCGACAATAATTTTCTGGCGGCTGTTGATTAGTGCGAATTTGCACTCCAAAACCGTGTTTTTCTAACACCCTACGATCATCTCCCGGTGCTATCAAAGCAACTCCCTGCTCAAGAATACCACCTGTCATATCAAATCCGCTAGCATCGAAATTACCAAGTCGAGTTATGTTACCACTAAACATCTAGAAAATTTCAGTTTTTAGACTGGCTGTCAACCGTCAACAATCAACAATCATCTCCAAGAGTGCAACCGGAATCAATATCTGATATTCTGTTCCGAAATTTAAGAACAATTAAATCAGTAGAAAAGCATAATCTTAAACTCGGTTCCCTCTCCGGGTTCCGACTTGCAAATTAACGTTCCTCCATGCTGTTCAACCACAATTTGATAACTGATAGACAATCCCAAACCAGTCCCCTTACCTACCGGTTTAGTAGTAAAAAACGGATCGAATATTTTACCCAGCACATCCGAACTCATCCCAACACCATTATCAGCAATCCGAATCGCTACTTGATTTCCTGCCGCGACTTCAGTACAAATCCAAATTGTCGGATGCTGTGTCGGGTCAACTTTGTTCCCAATTCCGTGAGACAAAGCATCAATAGCATTCAGGAGTAAATTCATAAATACCTGATTAATTTCTCCCGCATAGCAGTTCACGAAAGGCAAGTTTGCGTACTCCTTAATCACTGTAATTGCACTTAATTTTTTCTGCAAAATCATCAAGGTGCTGTCGATACCTTCGTGGATATTAACCCGTTTTTGATCTGATTCATCAAGTCGGGAAAAATTTCGCAGCGACAGCACAATATCGCGAACTCTCGCCGCACCAACTTTCATTGAATCTATCATTTTATGAAAATCTTCTATCAAAAAGTTTAACTCTATTTCCTCAGTTTTATCTACTATTTCTTGCACTGGATTTTGGTAATAGTTCTGGTAGAGAAGCAATAAATCAACCAAATCTTTAGCATAGCGATCGCTGTAATGTAAATTTCCATAAATAAAATTAATCGGGTTATTAATTTCGTGAGCAATTCCCCCTACCAGTTGCCCTAGACTAGACATTTTTTCACTTTGAATTAACTGCACTTGAGTGCGACGTAGCTCGGATAAAGTGGCTTGTAATTCCTGAGTTCTTTCTGCTACTCGCGTTTCCAGAACAGTATAAAAACTGGCATTTTCTAGAGAGATAGCTGCTTGTGCAGACAGCATTTTCAAAACTTCTAACCTTTCCTTAGTAAAAGCACCTTTTGTCAGATTATTTTCTAAATAAAAGATTGCCTTAAGATTGCCTTGATGAATAATTGGCAATACCAGGATAGATAGGGGTTGATTGAGCGTAATATAAGGGTCAAATTTGAATTGTTCGGCGAGGCTAGCATCGTCTAAAACTAAGGGCAGTCGAGTTCTTTCTACATAGTTAATCAAGGAAACTGGCAACATTCCGCCTTCGGAAATTGGCAGAGATTGCAACACAGTAACATCATTATTCTCACCGACAAGTGCAGCTTCTATTGCTAATTGATGACCTTTATTGGCAATAAATAGTATTTTCTGAGCCCCGGCATTTTCCCTAACAATGTATAGGAGTTTGTCTAACAAACGACTGAGGACAACTTCACCGGAAAGAGCTTGAGATGCTTTGACAACTGTTGATATATCAAGAAAATAACTATTGTTTGTAGTGGTTATGACAGTGGCATCTGTGACATTTTTAGACATGGTTTCTCGCGTGCGATCGACTAAATAATGATAGCGAGATTCTAAGTCTTTAACTTTGGCTATAGCTCCCCAGTGTATGTAGGCATAATAAGCTTTATCCAGATAAGCTCTAGCAATTATTTCTTTATCCAAAGATTGATAAAAGTCTCCAGCTAATTCGCAAGCTAATGCTTCTTCTTGGATGTAATCGTTAGCAGCCGCTCCTTTAATAGCTAAGTCATAATAATCCATTGCTTCTAGCTTGTTGCCTAATACTCGCGCTTTTTCAGCTTCGACTAACTCGTACTTGTGCTGATAATTCATGGGTGCATGATCTGCCCACAGCTTCATTTTTGCCTGATTGGATTCAACAATAGCTAAAGATTCTGTTTGATTGTTTGTATGGGGGTACTGAGCGAGGAGAGACAGCGAATAGTAGAAATTGTGTACGCCAACAGTTATCAAGCCGATCGCCCCATCTGCATATTCTACTGCTAATTTAGCGCTGGCAACAGCCGGAGCATAATCTTTAAACAAGTAAAGGATAATCACTTTAGCTACATAAGCAGCAAACAGCGACATTCGATTATTTTCTTTCTGCCAACGCGACATCACAGCAGCTTCATCCAGCCCGTCGCTAACTAACCGTACTTGCTCTGCTGTTTTGCTTCTTAAACTCAAAGTAATTACTTGCCATATCTTAGCATAGCCAATGGCAAATTCATGCTTATTTGTTAGCAAAAATTGCATATATACGGCTTGTTGCTGTTCGACATATTCTAGGTTATCTCCTGTTACAAATAAATTGGCTATATAGTGCTTAGCACTATAAATAGCCCATTCAATATCGCCTATTTCTACACCAATTTTCAGGGCTTCTAAAAATGAAGCAAGTGTATTTTTAGCCGGCTCTTTCCAAATTTTTATGTGTCCATTAAACATTACATAAACTTTGGCTTTTTGTTGGCTTGCATTGAATTGTTCCAACAGTTTTAAGGCAATGATTCCAGAATGATATCCAGATGCCATATCACCTTTGACTCCACACAACATCATGCCATAAAGAGTATAGGGAAAAGCGGCTAATGCTGAATGACCGTTTTTAAGACAAAGATTGACCATTGTCAAGACGATCGGCGACACAATTTCTGGTTTCGCAATATAAGCAGGAGGATAGATAGCTATCAGTATTTGCAAAGCTGCCAGTTGATAGGGATCTTTCATAACTGGCAGGTTTTCTAAATCATTAAGCCTCGGCAATTTAGGCAGTGCCAGGTTTTCGTCTAACAAGCTTACTCCTAGACTGTTCAGGACTTCTACACCAGTTTCAACAGCTTTAAGCATCTGGCTTTGAGCTTGAAAAATCTGTATTTGTAGCTGATATACTTTCATTCGATCGAGCTGGTTTTTTGCGAAACTTAAAACTACTTCAGCCAAAGCTTCTGCTCGCTCAAAATTAGTATTCAAACATTCTGCTTCTGCCATTTCTACATATAATTGGAGTGTCAAGTCATAATTACTAACCCAACTATCAGATGCTAATAGCGACATTCCCGCCTTCAAATATTTGACAGCAGCTTCGTAAGCATTAGCAGCTTTTGCCTTGTGTCCAGCAATTAAATTTAATCCTGCTAATTCATCTTTTTCTGATTGAAGGCTGAGACGATCAATTCCTACATTCAACTGATTAACAATATCAAAAATATTTTCCTCTAATTTATCCTTGGGCGTACTTTCCAAGAGCAATTTACCGATGCTGAGATGGGTGGCTTTTTTGTCACTGTCGGGAATCAGAGAATAAGCTGCTTGCTGGACACGATCGTGCAAAAATTTATAGCCTACTCGTGAAGTATCGAAAGTTAAATTAACTGCTTCTTCTCGATCGAAAAATAAAGGAATGAGGTAACTATCATTCAACGGAAGTATCAACCCCGCTTGCAAAGCATCCCAGAGTTCCGTCGCGGTGACTGAGGGAGACTTTTCATTGACTGTCGAGAGAACATTTAGAGTGAATTTGTCCCCAACACAAGCGGCAAATTTCAAAACTTGTTGTGTAGTATCTGGCAGTTTTTGAATAAGATTTTCCAACAGTTTTACTACACTTTTATCTGTAATCCCAATAGCTTGAATTTCTTCTATATTCCACTGCCATGAAGCACGAAAAAAGTCAAACTTTAAGAGATTTTCTTGATAAATAGCTTTGATTAATTGCGTCAAAAAAAATGGATTTCCACCTGTTTTATTCCAGAGCAACTCCGCTAAATCTTGAAGTAATGCTGAGTTATTTAATGTGTCAGATATGAACTTTGTTACCTCTGCTAAATCTAGTGGTTGCAACACTACATTATTTACGATCGTTCCATGTTGCTGAATATGTTTTACTGTTTGAATCAAAGGATGTGTCGAGCTAACTTCATTATCCCGATAGGCTCCAATCAATAACAAATATTTAGTTTCCGGGTCTGTTCCCAGCAATTCAATTAATTTTAATGTCGCTGAATCTGCCCACTGCAAGTCATCGAGAAATATGACTAATGGATGCTCTTGTTGCGCGCATACATGAATCAACTCTTTGAATAGCCTGTTAAAGCGGTTTTGTGCTTCTTTTGGGGCAATTTCAGCGACGGCGGGCTGTTGGCCAATCAGCAATTCTACTTCAGGAATCACGTCAATAATTACTTGTCCCGAATTGCCTAGTGCAGCTAAAAGTTGATCTTTCCATTTTTGTAAATTTTTGCTAGTTTCTGTAAGTAACTGCTGAATCAAAGATTGAAAAGCTTGAATTAAAGATGCGTAAGGTATATTCCGCTTGAATTGGTCAAATTTACCTGAAATAAAATAGCCCCGTTGTCTGGTGATGGGTTTGTGAATTTCGTTGACTACGGCCGATTTGCCTATACCTGAATAACCAGATACTAGCATCAGTTCGATTTTGGAAACGCAAGAAGTTTCATCACAGGGATTAGCTACACGTTCAAATGCTGCTAGTAATTCGCTGATTTGTTTTTCCCGTCCGTACAATTTTTGGGGAATCAACAACTGACTCAATATATCTAAGTGTCCGGGAGTAAAATTAGCAACTTCGCCTGTAGTTTCTAACTGATTTAAGCAATTTTCTAAATCTGCCAATAATCCCGGGGCGCTTTGATACCTATCTTCGGCATTTTTTGCCATCAATTTCATCACAATTTGTGAAATAGTCGGCGGAATTTCTGGATTTAACTGATGGGGTAAAATTGCTTGAGAGGCTATGTGACTGTAAACTATTTCTAAGGGGTCGTTGCTGGGAAATGGTAATTGACCTGTCAGCATTTCATAGAGGGTAACTCCGAGAGAATAGAAGTCGGTGCGGTAGTCGAGGGTGCGGTTCATTCTCCCGGTTTGTTCGGGAGACATATAAGCAAAAGTACCGGTGATCGAGTTGAAATTATTGATTTGGGGATTTTCGTTAGACAATCGCGAAGCAATCCCAAAATCTGTCAGCTTAATAATTCCTGTTTGGGTGTTGATAATAATGTTGCTGGGTTTAATATCTTTATGAATAATATTTTGAAGATGCAGATATTCTAAGCTTTTTGTTATGGCGATCGCAATGTTCAAACAAGTAATGATTTCGATATTTTGTCTGGACATCAGTCGAGCGACTGATTCGCCACCAAAGTCTTCTAAAAGCAACCCCAGACGGTTGTTGTAGGTTTTGAGGCTAAGGACTTTAACGAGACCAGGAGCGTCTAAGTTTTCCCGAATGCGGTACTCGTGCTTGATGCGGGTAATTGCATCGAGGGTGGGATATTCAGCTTTGAGGATTTTGAGTACGGTTGTCTCCTGGTGGGTGGGTATTTGTCCTCGATAAATAATCGTTTCTATACCTTCGTACAGAGTGGAGTGGATTTGGTATTGTGATAGGAATGGCATGGGCTTCTCCGAATAAGTCAGTCTCTTTGAGATTTGTGCTTGACAGTGAAATCATTGTATGCTTAGGTGAAAAAAAAGAGTTTTATGTACTGACACCAAAAGTATTCCGATATATAGCAATCCTAAATCAGTTGTGTAATTGTTGTAGGGGCAATCCGACCCCTACTCCCCGTGGTTGCCCCGCTTATGTTGGGGTAGGCACGGGGGCACTACCCCTACAAATCCTCATGAATGATTTAGGATTGCTATAGAATGGTGGTATCTATGCAATTAAGTGATTTTTCTAATGTTCCTCCTACTTAATATCTTAATTAAGTAACGGACGGCAACCACACCCCTACTATTCGGCTCTCCCCACTGTCGGCACATCCTCAGCAGCGATAGATTATATTGAAGGAAATACACAAAAATTTACAGATATAATTTGTGTAATGTTCCAAATCGCTCCTCACCAGCAGCGATACAGCCCTCGCCAAGTCAGTAGGATGGAAAAAATATGTTTGAACGCTTTACAGAACAAGCCATTAAAGCAATAATGCTAGCCCAAGAGGAAGCGCGCCGCCTAGGCCACAATTTTGTGGGCACTGAGCAAATCCTCTTGGGACTCGTGGGCGAAGGCACTGGCATCGCTGCAAAAGTCTTACTGGAAATGGGCCTCAACTTGAAAGAGGCGCGCAATGAAATCGAAAATATTATCGGTAGGGGATCGGGTTTTCTACCGCCGGAAATTCCGTTTACGCCCCGCGTTAAGCGGATTTTTGAGACGGCGCTGAATGAAGCGCGGCAGTTGGGCCACAATTACATCGGCACCGAACATATTCTGCTGGGGCTGATTCAGGACGATGAAGGGGTGGCGGCGAAGGTGCTGCAAAACTTGGGGATAGATCGCTCCAGAGTCCGCACGCAGGTAATTCGTGCCGTGGGAGAAGTGGCGGCGGTGTCGGGAGGGCGTCAAAGTACCGATCGCAAAATCCCGACTTTAGAAGAGTTCGGCACAAATCTGACGAAGTTAGCCGCCGAAGGTAAACTCGATCCGGTTGTCGGCCGCGAAAATGAAATCGAGCGCGTCATCCAAGTGCTCGGCCGCCGCACGAAGAATAATCCAGTGTTGGTTGGCGAACCGGGAGTCGGCAAAACTGCTCTTGCTGAAGGTTTAGCCCAGCGGATTGTGAACAGAAATGTCCCGGAAATTTTGGAAGACAAACAGGTCATCAGCTTGGATATGGGTTCGCTGATTGCAGGTACAAAATTCCGTGGTGAATTTGAGGAACGCCTGACGAAAATCGTGGCGGAAATTCGCGCGGCGGGCAACATCATTCTGGTAATTGATGAGATTCACACCTTAGTGGGTGCTGGGGCAATTCAAGGCAGTATGGATGCCTCGAATATGCTCAAACCGGCTCTGGCTAGAGGTGAATTGCAGTGTGTGGGAGCAACTACNNACTGACAATTTCCGATGCAGCTTTAGAAGCAGCGGCTACACTGTCAGACAGGTATATTAACGATCGATTTTTGCCCGATAAGGCGATCGACTTAATTGACGAAGCAGGTTCCCGCGTGCGCGTGCTGAATTCGCAAACTCCGCCAGAAGTTAAAGAACTCAAAAAGCAACTGCCGGCAGTAACAAAAGAAAAAGATACTGCGGTGCGGGAGCAAGACTTCGAGAAAGCTGGGAAATTGCGCGATCGCGAATTAGAAATTGAAGCGGAAATAGCAGCAGCTACGATTAACAAAAGCCAGATCAAAACCTCTCCCATCGTCACCGAAGAAGACATCGCCCACATCGTGGCCAATTGGACTGGTGTACCGGTGAGCAAGCTGACAGAATCGGAATCGGAATTGCTGCTGCACATGGAAGACACGCTGCACCAGCGCTTAATCGGTCAAGAAGAAGCTGTCAGCGCAGTTTCTCGCGCCATTCGTCGCGCGCGGGTGGGCTTGAAAAATCCCAACAGGCCGATCGCCAGTTTCATCTTTTCCGGCCCCACAGGCGTCGGCAAAACGGAACTAACAAAAGCCTTGGCAGCTTATTTCTTCGGCTCAGAAGCAGCCATGATTCGGTTAGATATGTCCGAATTCATGGAACGCCACACTGTGTCTAAACTCATTGGTTCGCCTCCGGGTTACGTCGGCTACGATGAAGGCGGCCAACTAACAGAAGCAGTCCGTCGTCGTCCTTACACGGTAGTCTTGTTCGACGAAATCGAAAAAGCTCACCCGGATGTCTTCAACATGATGCTGCAAATTTTGGAAGACGGCCGCTTGACTGATGCTAAAGGTCGGACGGTTGACTTTAAGAATACGCTGTTAATTATGACCTCAAACATCGGTTCGAGGGTAATTGAAAAAGGCGGCGGCGGCCTCGGTTTCGAGTTTACTGAAAGCGCAGCAGACGCTCAATACAACCGCGTTCGGAGTTTGGTAAACGAGGAACTGAAACAGTTTTTCCGTCCTGAATTTATCAACCGCTTGGATGAAATTATTGTCTTCCGCCAGTTGAATAAGGAAGAAATCAAGCAGATTGCTGACATCTTGTTGCAGGAAGTTTTCAGTCGCTTAACGGAACAGGGTATTACTTTGTCGGTGACAGAAGCGTTCAAGGAACTGTTAGTTAAAGAAGGCTACAATCCTAGCTACGGTGCCAGGCCTTTACGGCGGGCAATTATGCGGTTGTTGGAAGATGTGCTGGCTGAGGAAATGTTGTCTGGTAAGCTGAAAGACGGTCAAAGTGCGATCGTAGATGTGGATGAAAACGGTGTAGTGAAGGTGTTACCCGATGGTTCGTCGGAGCCAAAATTGCCTGAATTCGCTTTGAGCCTTTAAAAAGCTGTGGTGAGTTAGGATACGCTAAGAGCAGGCTTTCCGGCCTGCTCCACAACTGATCGAGATGTTGTGGGACTGGCCTGAAAACCAGTCCCTATTTTGTTTCTTCCCTGTCTCTATTTTTTTACCAGAAAATTGGGTTTAAAGCCCCGTCCTTTTAGGACGGCTTT
>DPLL01000349.1 GCA_003542015.1 Microcoleaceae cyanobacterium UBA9251
CAGGGTAAACTCCGTCGAAGGGCGAGCGTGCACCGCCTCTGAAAACGAGCAAAATACCCTATGTTAAATATAACTCAAACCAACTATTTAGTAAAAATGGGAACGGAAGCCACCTTAAACTTGTTGATTGTCGAAGACATGGCCGAAGATCTAGAATTAATGGCGATCGCCTTAGAAGCGGGGGGAATAAATTTCAATTTCGATACAGCCCAAACAGCAACAGAGTGCCGCTCACTCCTGGAGAATTGCAAATACGACGCTGTTTTGTCAGATTACAGCCTCCCTGGTTTCAACGGTTTAGAAGCCTTCAAATTAATGCAGGAATTAGGACAAAACATACCTTTTGTTTTAGTAACAGGAAGTTTGGGAGAAGAAGTCGCAGTAGAGTGCATCAAAGCCGGAATGACAGATTACGTATTAAAAAATAGGCTATTTCGGCTGCCAACAGTATTAGCACGATCGCTCCAAGAATATAAAATGCGCCACCAGCAGCAAGAAGCGATCGCCAAAATTCAGCGACAAGCGACTCGTGAAGCGATCGTCAACCGCATCGTCCAAGCCATGCGCGAAACCCTCGTACTCGACGAAGTGCTGCAAACCACCGCCGATCAACTCCATGAAGCTCTAGAAATTAGCGGCTGCGCGATTTTGCAGCCAGATGCTGAGGGCGGAATTATCATTCGCTACATCAGCCAAGCAGCAGACGAAGAACGGCTCGTCGGGCTAAATTGCGAATTTGCCCAACACTATCGCTCCTCCCTCACCGCCGGAGAAACCCTCGCCATCGACGACTTATCGACTCTGAACCCCGATCTGCAAGCAGATCCAACGCATAGCTCAGGAGAGTTTGTAGGGTTTCGCGCGATCGCGATCGCACCACTGCTCTACCAGCACTCATTTTTCGGAGGAATTTGCCTCTACCAGTGCGATCGCGCCCGCACTTGGAGTGCAGAAGAACTCTCTCTCCTCAAAGCCATAGCCGATCAGTGCGCGATCGCGATCCACCAAGCCGAACTCTACCAGCAAGCCCAAACCGAACTAACAGAACGCAAGCGCGCCGAAGCAACAGTTCGCGACATCCAGCAGCAACTAGCCACAATGGCCGCCAACATTCCCGGCTCAGTCTACTGCGTCGTGCTGCATCCAGACGGCACAACCGGAGTGCGTTACATCAGTTCGGGAGTGCGGGAATTGACGGGAATCAGTCCAGAAGAGGTAATGGCGCGCCCAGAAATCCTGACCGAAATCATTCATAAAAATAGTTCGGTAAGTGGGAAACTCAGCGGCTTTAGCCCGCTCGTGGGAAACGACACGGGTGGTTTTAACCACCGTGAATCTTAATTTAATGTTAAGTCTACAAAAAAATTCAATACCAAGCCAGAAACTTCGCTATAATCGCAGTATTTTTAGTGAAACCCCAATGTACACAACTCAGAAAAATCAAATCCGCAACCTGACGGCCAAGGAATTCGAGGCCATGAGAATGTTGTGCCGACTCACCAAAAACCTTTACAATGCTGGATTGTACACCGTTCGGCAATACTTCTTTGCCGAACGAAAGCACCTCAAATATGAGTCGAATTACCATCAATGCAAAACTAACGAGAATTATCAACTGCTGAATACCGATATTGGACAGCAAACATTGAAAGTAGTAGATCGAACATTTAACAGCTTTTTTGGTTTGTTGGAACTCAAAAACAAAGGACGATATCAAGCTAAAGTTAATTTGCCTCACTACTTGCCCAAGGAAGGTTACTTCCCATTGTTGATTCCCGGTGGAATGGCAACTCGTACAGACCGGAAAACTGGAATTAAAACCAGGCATCCAAGAATTCCCATCAAAGATGGTAAATTCAGGATACCAATGTCTAACGAGTTTAGGAAAACTTACGGGGAGGTATGGCTCCATTTCCCGGAAAGGATTGATATTAGCAAGCTCAAAGAAATTCGGATTCACCCTAAATACGATGCCCGATTCTTTGAAGTTGAATTTATCTCTGCTTCAGAGATAGAGCCACAACCAGTAGACCCAAGCAAGGCGCTCTCGATTGATCTGGGAGTAAACAATTTGGCAACTTGTATTAGTACCGATGGGGCATCCTTTATTGTGGATGGCAAACAAATTAAATCTATTAACCATTGGTATAACAAGGAAAATGCCCGACTGCAATCCGAGAAAGATCGGCGAGGGATTAAGGGATTTACCCGTAAACAAGCGACTGTTGCTATTAGCCGGAAGAATCGAGTTAGAGACTATCTAAACAAAGCGGCTAGACACATTATCAACTTCTGTATTGCCAATAAAATCGGCAAGATTATTGTTGGGTACAATCCCGGCATTAAGCAAGAAGTTAATATGGGTGGGATTAATAATCAGAATTTTGTTCAAATCCCCTTCTGGAACTTTCGTGGGAAACTCAAATCTCTTTGCGAACGATATGGACTTCTCTATCAAGAAATAGAAGAATCTTACACCAGCAAGGCCAGTTTCTTGGACAGAGATGAAATTCCCGTTTACAACGCCGACAATCCACAGGAATATAAGTTCTCTGGGCAGCGGGTTAAACGTGGTTTGTACAAAACTCAAAATAAGCGACTAATCAACGCAGACTTAAATGGTGCTGCGAATATATTGGTGAAAAGTAAGCACAACCTCGACTTCGAGCGAGTGTCTATAGGCTTTTTGGCTAAGCCCTTACGCACTAGGTTCGCTTAGTTCTTAAGAATCGAGCGTGTCTTTAGACCTGAGAGTGTCAACCTGACGACAAAAACTCCTTTGACAGCAGCGTAGCAGAGTCAAAAGCCAGCCTCCAACCCGGAGATCGCCAATATCGGATCATTTTGAGAACCGGGGAAGTCAAGTGGGTGCAAGACAACGCCAGATTTTCCAGGAAAAAAAATGGCGACATCATTGTAGACGGAGTAGCCCTAGACATCAGCGGACGCAAACTGGCAGAATCAGCCCTGCGGCAAAGGGAACAGCGGTTTCGATCGCTGATTGAAAACGCCACAGACATCACCATGATTCTCGACGCCGAGGGCATCTTTCGCTACATCAGCCCCTCAGTCAAACGAATTTTAGGATACGCACCGGAAAGGGCGATCGGGCACAGTGCTCTAGCTATGGTTCACCCCGACGACGCCCCCTTGATTGCCCAAACTCTCCACAAAGCCATTCAAAACCCCTGGAAAAGCCAGTTAGCAGTCGAGTACCGAGTCCGCCATCGCAACGGTAAAGCCTGTTTTTTGGAAGCTGTAGCCACCAACTTGCTGCAAGATCCCGCAGTCAATGGCATAGTCATCAACTGCCACGATATCACTGATCGCAAACTCGCCCAAGAACAACTGCTGCACGACGCATTTCACGACGCCCTCACCGGATTGCCCAACCGAGCGCTATTTAACGATCGGTTCGCCTCTAATAATT
>DPLL01000352.1 GCA_003542015.1 Microcoleaceae cyanobacterium UBA9251
CCTTCGGTAGTTTTGCTGCTAGTTAATGGAATGGTGACATCGGCTGTTGGTTGAGTGTTGAGTTGAACAGTAAATGTAGCTGTTCCGCCTGCTTCTGTGGTAGTTAATCCGGTGGTGGGTGTGATGGTAATTCCCGCAACATCATTATCGGCAATAATGACACTTTGGGCGGTGGTAGTGCCTAATGCTATCTCGGCTGAGGGGCTACTAATCGTTAAGGTTGCTGTTTCATTACCCTCTGCCAGGGTGTCATCATTCACCGTGAGGGTGACTTGCCCTGTATTACTCCCATTGGGTATGGTTATTTGAGTGGGAATAGCACCCGTGAAGTCAGCCGCACTCGCAGTACCCGTTAATGCTAAATTAACGGTTTGATCGGCAACGACGTTACCTTCCGCAGTCGCGGTAAAGGTGATAGCTGTTGTCCCCGTTTCGCTGCCAGTTGTTGTGCTGGCAGTGAGGTTAACTTTCGGTGCGGGAATGGTGATATTAAAGGTCGCGGTGTTGGAAGTGTCAACACCGCTATTGGCTGTGCCGCCGTCATCTTGCAGTTGCACAGTTACGGTGGCTGTACCGGGTTTACCGCTGGGAGTGTAAGTCAGCGTGCCATTGGTTGCTACACTTGGTTGAGTGGTAAATAGGGTGTTGTTGTCGTTGGTAATGATGTAGTTGCTAACTGTTTGAGTGGCTTCATTGGCGGGGCCAAAAATAACGCTATTTACCCAATTGCTAACAGTTTGAGCCGTGTTTGTCCACGATGTGAGAGTTTGGTTGCCTAAGTTACTGAAGCTGGGTTGGTCGTTTACGGGGTTGACGGTGATGGTCAAATTTTGGGTCGTTGAGGTATCAACGCCGTTGTTAGCTGTGCCGCCGTCATCTTTAACTTGTAAACTAAAGGTGGAAGTGCCGTTGGCGTTAGCGGCAGGAGTGTAAGTGAGTAGACCGTTGGCGGCTACCGCTGGGGCTACAGAAAATAAGCTGGGGTTGCTCAGGTTGCTGACGGTATATGTCGCCGTTTGTGAGGTTTCGGCTGCCCCCCCTGGGTTGAAGGTTGCCCAATTCGCTATGGTTTGCGCCCCCGCGTCTTCGCTGACAGCGGTCGGGTTGCCGGCGGTGAAGCTGGGTTGGGCGTTGGGAATGTTGATCGCATCGATGTCAAACGCGAGGGAGTTGGAAATGGTCGTCGTTCCGGTTAGAACACCCAAGTCATACTGAACTGTAATGCCATTGTCTGTGCCGGTATTTGTGTCATAGGTGTTTGTGAGATCTCCACCGTTATCTATTTGGGTGGCAGGAGTATCAAAACGACCTGAGTACCAGCGGGAAAATTCACCTTGGTTTTCAGTGAAGCCCATAAGGGATTCTGTTGGCAGTCCAGGATTTTTGCGAACTCCAATGAACTTCGGGTTATCAGTGGTTCCCGTCAGCGGGGTGTTTGTCGCGGTTAAGCCATAGGCTGGACCCGCATCACCACCGGCGAGGTATGAATCGAAGCCCTGATATAGCTTGACTGCACTGGTGTTTCCAGTCGGAGCCGCAATATTAAACTCATTGGAGAACCGATCATCGGGATAAACATAGCGAGCGATCCACTGGATCTGAAAATCTGTTGCCGGGTCGAAGGAATTGTTATTATTGACATCTGCATAGAAAGTGGTTGTCACCTGATTGGGGCTGGCTGAAGTCCCAGAACCCGAAACCGCCCATTGGTTCAGGAGTTTTAGCTGGGGATTGTCCGACAAAGAATTATAACCATTACCAGCATAAGTAACATTCCCCACGCCAAGCGCTAGGCCAATACTGGTATTGGGGATAAGAGAAGAATTTTCATAAACCTGCTTGCTTCCGTTTTTGACAACTTTGAAGGTTCCGTTTTCGTTGATCGTGACCCCTATACCGTCTGTGCTGTTGGTTCCTCCATTAGAATTAATGATTTGGGGGAACACACCAGGGTATTTCGCCAGAACTTGAGGGGCAAAAGCCAAGGACGAAGCTTTGAGATGGCTAGTTCCTGCAACCCTTGCCAAATGCCAGGTTCCGCCCCGCCCAGACGAACCGACGAGGGTATTTGAAGCATAAACGGTTGCTCCAGTCAACTGGGCGAACTGTTCCACAAACTGGCCACCTTGGACTTCCGCCGCCAGATGACAGCTATAGAGGAGAATATTTGGAGCATCCCACCGTTGCAGTTGAGTTGCGTAACGGTTGAGGGTCTCTAAACTCAGTTGTGTATTGCCCAGGTGGAGGCTGCCCGGACTGCCGTGGGAAATGATATGAATGGCTTCGACAAAACTAGATTTGCCCAGAATTTGGGTAATTTGCTCCACCCCATCTCGTTTGGGATCAAGAACAACTGCTTGGATACCGGGAACGACCCCCTCCACGAGCATCTGGTAATCTTCAACGGTAGGGTTGATAAAAGCGATCGCTTTTTTGGTAGTCCCGACAAGGGCTATATCTTCAATCAAGGCTTGAGTAATTTGCTCGATCGCGCTAAAATTGTCATTTTAAATGACAATTTTAGCGCGATCGGCGTTTTGAATCAGGCTTTGATAGTCCTGTATGTCGGAGTCTACGAAAGTGATTTGCTTGTTCATGTTTGGTACGTTCATAATTGCTGAAATCCTTGATATCTATTGTTTACATTCAAGTCTGGCAGGGGTGGAAACTCCCGCCTCAAAGCTTAAGTCCTCTTCAGAGGACTGAAGAATTTATTAGTCCTATTGCTCAAATAAATCGGGCGGTAAAATTGTTAGCCCGTTCCGCTTGAGCATTAAATAAATAACCTCGAAACATCAAAGGCGTTGCGCCGAATCAGTAGCTCGATGCTGTCCATAATCCAGGCTATATTTCTGATACAGCAGATAATTTTAGTTTCAGGAAATAGTTCCAGAATTAATGGCAATTTGCTGCACCACAGGCGATTGGCATCAAAGATTACTTCTTTTTCAACTTGTGGGTGGTAATAGGCCGAAAAGATGCCCAGAATCAGCGCCCGCTTTTGTGACGGGAAAATGAACACGGAACACTCATTGTCTTCGCTCATGGCTGACAACATTCGATCGACTTGCGCCCCCGACTGGGCTAGTCATAGCGCTGTGAAAACGTGAATTTTGGCGCAATAAAGCCGCCAGCAAAGTAGAAGCTGATCGAGGTAATCCTGATATGAAGTGACCTTTCACTTACCTCGCGTTGGAATGGGTGTGAATAAATTAGATGCGAGCTAACTATATCATACTAAAGGCATATTTTTTATCCATAATTTTATTTAATACTCCGTAACACAACATCAAGGTTTACGATATCTTTACAATCTAGACATCTCCAGAAAATGCTGTCAAGGGCTGGCTGGATGCCTAACCCCTACTCCCCACAAGAATTATGGGAGATGTCTAGATGAGAAATCGTGGGTTGACTTTCCCTATCTCTATCATTGCTTCGGGCCCCTGCCTTTGTAAAGTCGGAAAAGTCGGATCTTAAAGTCGGAAAAGTAGGATCTTTGCCATGAGGGCATAATTTAGATACCCCTCAGAGGCTGTGGGTATGAGGGGTTATTTTTTTTAGCAGAATTTTATTGGCTATTTTGCCAGACAGCTTTAAGGTTGACGATATCTTGACAATCTATAGCCTTTCTCAGTAACAGTGCGGTGTAGGCTTGATATAGGGCATAGGGAATAGGGCATAGGGCATAGGGCATAGGGCATACCTCACCAAGATTGAGAACTGCTATAGACATCGCCCTTGTTAATTACTTTGGGATTTTTTACCGCAGATATCGGCGGATATACGCGGATGAACGCGGATGAATGTTGATTTGGATTTAAGGGCGATCGCCCTTTTTGATCTTTTTTGTACTTAAGGGCGATCGCCCCAATCGCGAATTCTACACGCAATTGATATCAAGTATTAAAATTCAATAGCCAAAACCCAGTATAAGTCATGCCGCTATCATCAGGCTGCACTAACAAAAAATGTAATCCTTTACTTAGTTGCTTGCGCTGTTGGTAAATTTCGGCCGCCGCTTTCACCTCATCATCTGCAAAAGTCGCAACCACAAACCTATCGGCTAACCCAGCTTCCAAAATCAACCCATCGGGAGCTCCAGCAATATAATTTAAAGCAAAAGGTTTAGCATCCTGAAGCCATCTAGCTAAGGGCATAGATTGACGCCCGCCGTCAATGACAACTCCGGGTACAGCTACTGTTGAAGACAATCCCAAATTCAGTGGTAGCAGCGATTCTGGCATCTCCAAAATTGGCAGCGGACGCCCTTTAAAAGCATCTTCAATATCGCCTGCCGGTAGGGAAGCAAAACGCCAGCTATCGCCCCACAAATTCTCTGGTAAAGGTAGGGGTGGCGGTGACTCTAGGGCGATCGCACTGTAGGTTTCGCCAGTATAATTAGGCATGATTGGGTATTCCTTGGCCCGTGATTGTAGCAGCAATTTGAGGGCCGGGGTGCGGCGTGTTGCTTCTACTTTGATGCCCAAAACTTTGCCCGCAGCTTCGATTAAGCTGAGAGACTGGGGTCTAAATACTTGCAGGCGATCGGGCTTTTTATGAATTTTAATTTGCTGCTGCAACTGCGATGCTAGCCAAGTAGAATTAGCTTGGGATTGGCTGCAAAAAGCGCTGAATTCAAAACTTCGCGCCGCATCGCAAATCAAGAGTTCCCACAGTGGTTTTACCGCTTCGTCTCGGAGAGGGCGACGGTAAAAATCGGCTTGCCAAATTTGCATAAGCAATGAAAAAATTAACTCAACAACTGTATTATTTTAATCTATGGTTGATTGTAACTGTGAGGCATAGTTCATGAATCAAGAGTTGAAATCTAAAGCTTGGCTTATACCAGTTTTTTATGAGGCTGCATAGAATCTGANNCGACCCATTAAATTGGTATTAGCTAGTTTACTTGGTTTTGTTTGTTCTGCAACCAAACAAGGTTATTATGGAACAACTGTAAACTTCTATCCTTGTCGCTGCATTTGCTATGAACCCTGCCCTGACTCAATTTGGCACTCAAATGTCCCACCTCACCGGGGTTCGGGCAATTATGAAAGATATTATTGAAACTCTCAGAGCCGGTAGGGGGCAGGAGTTTATTAATTTGAGTGCGGGAAATCCGGTGATTTTGCCGGAAGTCGATCAGTTGTGGCGCGACAGCACTGCGGAACTTTTGGCGAGTGCGGAATACGGCGAGGTGGTTGGCCACTACGGTTCGAGTCAAGGCTATCAGCCGTTGATCAATGCGGTGCTGGCGGATTTTAACCGGCGCTACGGACTGAGTTTGACCGATCGCAATATTCTAATTACTCCCGGTAGTCAATCGATCTACTTCTACGCAGCCAATGCTTTCGGTGGCTACACCGCACCCCCCCCATCCCCCCCTTACCAAGGGGGGGCGAGGGGGGGTAGCCTTAAACATATTGTTTTACCCCTGAGCCCGGATTACACCGGTTATGGCGGTGTCAGCTTGATTCCCGAAGCTGTAATTGCTTGTAAGCCAACTCTCGATATTGACGCGGCTGCTCACAGGTTCAAATACCGCCCGGATTTCAGTCAATTGTCGATCGATGAAACCACTGGTTGCGTCATCTTTTCACGTCCCTGTAACCCCACTGGGAACGTTCTCACCGATGACGAAGTGAAGAAAATTGCAGCTTTGGCGGCTCCTTTCAACGTGCCGATTTTCATTGATTCTGCCTACGGGCCTCCTTTCCCGGCCTTGAATTTTACCGAGATGACGCCGATTTTTGGCGACAATATTGTCCACTGCATGAGTTTGTCGAAAGCGGGATTACCGGGTGAGAGAATTGGAATTGCGATCGGCGATCAAAAGATTATTCAAGTTTTAGAGTCTTTTCAGACCAATATGTGCATTCATTAG
>DPLL01000351.1:0-246 GCA_003542015.1 Microcoleaceae cyanobacterium UBA9251
CGCCCTTTTTCAACAATGGATAATAATCCAGCAAACTCTCTTGCTGAGCATCAATTTGTTGGCTCAAATTCTCCAATTCAGCATCAGTAAAAAAATGTCGCAGCACTGCACCTCCCGTATTAGAAGCACCTCCAACTAACCACAGATCCCCCCCAGCCGCCCCTTCAAAAAGGGGGGTGAAACGATGACTGTAAATCCCGTATCTGGCATCATCTACGCGGGTATGACTTAACAGTTTGACTGCTA
>DPLL01000351.1:421-4008 GCA_003542015.1 Microcoleaceae cyanobacterium UBA9251
AAGGGGGGCTGGGGGGGATCGAAAGCTAACCACCACAGCAGTTTTGCCAAACTCGATGTAGCGCTTAATACTGCGTGGTTGGGAGGCGCGATCGCCCTGATTCTATCCATCACCAGCGCGCCGCGTGGATCATTGTATAAAATCGGCTCCGAAACTGGATTACCGTCGGTATCGCACAGCAGCACAGTTGAGGAAGTACCATCAATGGCGATCGATCTCACAAAAGAGCGAATGTCTGGGGGAATTTGCTCAATTAAACCAAATAGCGCAGTCTCCCACGCTTTGGGCAATTCAGCCTGTTGCTGCCCGGAGGGAATCGCGCGATCGCTATCAAAAGTATATTCTGTCTCACTATATATTGTACCAGCGGCATCAATCGCAGTCGATCGCGCCCCGGTTGTCCCGAAATCTATTCCNNAAGTAAAAATTCATTTCTGCCGTTGCCATTAAATTCGTAACTCCTCATCTTTTCAAATTTCATAGTGCCACACCTCTGAATCTTGCAAAATAATCCGATGAATCGACAGACGCTGAATTACACCTTGCTGCTCAAAAATGCCGAGGGTGCGAGTGACAGTTACACGACTTATACCGAGCAGTTCGGCAATGTCCTGATGAGTTAAACCCAGATCGATTAGATGTCCTTGCTTTACTTCAGAACCAAACTTTTTAGCCAACCAAGTCAATAGTTGATCAAGCATTGAGTCAACTCTTTTGCCAGCTCGAATTATGGTCAAATCTTCAGCCTGCTGAAGGTGATACAGTAGAACCTCTCTATTTAGCCCGCGATCGAGTGATAATAGAGTTGCCTCGACTTTCGTAAGACATTCAATTTGATCAGGATCGCATTTTGAGAGCGGTTTGCCCACCACATCTCCAGGCCCCCACCAACCCAAAGTGACGATAGTGGCATCTTCTGGCTACGTCATAGTTCGTACTACCCCAGTTTCAATTTGCCAGAGAGAATTTTGTTTGTTGGGCAAGTTATCCCGCCGGGAAAACTGATATTTTCTCCGATCAGAAAAGTGCCCAGAGGAAAATTGAGCAACAGTCATAGCGAATTATTCCAGAAATTAGAGTTGGGCAGCACCAGCAGTGGAGTATAGCAGAAGGAAGAAGGAACAAGGAAGAAGGAAGTTCGGCAACGGATTCTGTAACGGATTTAACGGATTTAACGGATTTAACGGATTTGACGCCGGGAAGGAAGAAGGAAGAAGTCCGATGGAAGTCGGAAGAAGGAAGAAGGAAGAAGTCCGATGGAAGTCGGAAGAAGTCCGATGGAAGTCGGAAGAAGGAAGAAGCAATTCCGGGCAATGGTTTCAGCGATTAAGAACGTCCTAGCCGCCGAGAAGGTTGCTATATATTCCTGGCAGTTACAGATCTAGAGTCAGGAATTTCTCCGAACAAGAGATAGATTTTACCATATACTACTGTAACTAGATAGACTAACAGAGGTTAACCTAGATGTCAATTCCTAAAAAAAAGGTTATGAGTATGACAGACAACAGCGTTTAATGTATAGTACATAAATTCGGTCAACAAACAGGAGTTAAAGGTTATGAGCATTACAATTCAGAACGTATCGAAACACTTTGGCTCGTTTCATGCCATTGACAGCGTGAGTTTGGAAATTAAAAACGGCTCTCTCGTGGCACTGTTGGGCCCTTCGGGTTCCGGGAAATCAACTTTGCTGAGGATGATTGCGGGACTTGAGCCCCCAGACAGCGGTCACATTTACTTGATCGGTGAAGATGCTACTCAGCAGTCTGTGCAGGAACGGAATATCGGTTTTGTGTTTCAGCATTACGCTTTGTTTAAGCACATGACGATCCGAAAAAATATTGCTTTTGCAATGGAAATTCGCAAACTTCCTAAAGCCTCCATTAGCCGCCGGGTTGAGGAACTTTTGGATTTGGTGCAGTTGGGGGGTTTGGGCGATCGCTACCCTTCCCAGCTTTCAGGAGGCCAGCGGCAGCGGGTGGCCTTAGCAAGAGCTCTAGCAGTTCAGCCGAAAGTGCTGCTACTAGATGAACCTTTCGGAGCATTGGATGCTAAAGTCCGCAAAGAATTGCGATCGTGGCTGCACAACCTTCACAAAGAAGTGAATATCACCACAGTTTTTGTAACTCACGATCAAGAAGAAGCAATGGAGGTAGCCGATGAAATTGTGGTGATGAACAAAGGTAGAGTCGAACAAGTTGGCACTCCTGCTCAAATTTACGACAAACCGGCAACGGCTTTTGTGATGAGTTTTATCGGGCCAGTCAACGTGCTACCGAATGCGATCGGTCTTTTCCACAGAAATGCTGAAGAACTCTCTAACAATGGAGCTGCTCATTCTCAAGTAGTGTTTTTGCGTCCTCACGACGTGCTAATTAAAACTAAGCCGGAGTCTGGTTTTGCCGAGGCAAAAGTCAGCCGCATCATTCATCTGGGACGCGAAATTCAAACCGAGTTGCTGTTGGAATCGGGTGAGATGGTGACAGCTTATGTGAGCCGCGATCTCTTCGATCAACTAAAGCTAGTGCAAGATCAAATTGTTTACGTCAAACCCAAACAGGCGATGACTTTTCCTGCTTATGCAATCTAAATCCACAGTTGTATCTTACTCAAAATACTATCAGGAAGCTTCGGCAACACTCTTGTTATAGGACTTACGCACCGCTAGAAATCAAGGTTTGAGATTGCTTTCCAGGACTCGCTGCGGACATAAAATTCTAGTGGGGGCGGGTTTATTTCACTTGTCTGCAATCATCTAGGATGATTGGCTTTCCCCGCCCCTTGTAGGGTGCGTCGCTGCGAAAATTTCTCTTCTGATGTTTAGATTATTCATAGCGACGCACCCTAGGGTATCTACAGAATTATTGTAACTGGTGCAATTTGGCTCAGAGTAAACAACTCTGCGTTCCCTCAAGGGGATGCGATTCTGAAGAAGAAAAAATTAGCTTAAGGTTTGCTAAAAACATGAGAGTAAACAAATTATTCAATTCAACAATTAGCGCTTTACTTGGCTATCGCCGCTACATCCAAGTAGGATTAACAGTTTGTGCTGGTGCGGGATTATCTGCGATCGCCTGTTCGATCGCGTAAAATTGGGAATACAAATTCATGCAAGCCGAACTGCAAGAACAGCTAGACAAAATAGCTACAGACATCCAGAAAGATGTGAGCGGGAATGTAGAACTAATTCGGGCTGCGGGAGCCTTTTACAGCGTATTTGAGGACGTTAACAAACCCGAAATTAAGACATTTGTCGGTTCTGCCCTGTACCGCCACCCAAGCTTGAAGGCGATCGCGTGGCTGCCCCGCGTTTCTGATTCTCAGGAATTCCTGACAGATGAAATGGATTTAGGTTTAGATTTGACTCCCAATCGGCTAGCTTTAGAACAAGCAACAAAAAGACATGAAATTACCGCTACTGACCGCCAAATATTGCTAGCAAAAAATCTAGCCAGCGTCTTTGTATTCCTATCAATTTTTATTCCGAACGATTCTGGCAATACCGTTGCCTTTTCGCCAAATTTATCGGCTTTTGAACCAGAACAATTAAAAGGTTTTACAATCGGGGTTTTCCTGATTGATGCTAT
>DPLL01000351.1:4018-5577 GCA_003542015.1 Microcoleaceae cyanobacterium UBA9251
AAAACCGCCGGTGGTTGCTGCGATTTCTGGTAACGCCGGAGTACATCAATCCTCAAAGATTTTGGCGTTCTTTGAGTGTTTTAACTTTTGGTATTGTCTTAACTATGGCAGCGACAGGTTACTTATTGAGTTTGCTAAATTATACCGATCGCATCGAAAAAGTAGCAGCANNTTATTAGTGGCTGGATTTGCTCACGAAATTAACAATCCGATTAATTTTATTTACGGCAATATCCACCACGCCAGTGAATATGCTAGGGATTTGTTAGAGTTAGTACAACTTTACCAAAAATACGATCTCAATCCCCGCTCAGAAATTGCCGAATATCTAGAAAATATTGATTTTAACTTTGTCAGCGACGATCTGCCGAAGGTGCTGTCTTCGATGAAAATTGGGGCCGATCGCATTCTGCAACTTGTGAAATCTTGGAGTAGTTGCTCAAATTGTGGTAAAATTGGAAGGGATGAATCCGGCTGCTTCGGTGAAATATCGCATCGGGGCGAGCATGATTCAGGCGGCAGAAGAGGCGGGATTAATTGCACCGGGGAAAACTATTTTAGTTGAACCGACTTCGGGCAATACTGGAATTGCTTTGGCAATGGTGGCGGCGGCTAAGGGTTACACATTGATTTTGACCATGCCGGATACGATGAGCACGGAACGCCGATCGATGTTAAAAGCTTACGGTGCTCAGTTAGAATTAACTCCGGGACATGAAGGGATGTTAAGCGCGATCGCCCGCGCCGAAGAAATTGCAGAAGAAACTCCCGGTGCTTTTTTGTTACAGCAGTTTCGCAACCCCGCTAATCCGAAAATTCACCGGGAAACCACGGCGGAGGAAATTTGGGAAGATACAGACGGTAAAATAGATTTTTTAGTGGCTGGAGTTGGCACCGGCGGTACGATTACTGGAATTGCTGAGGTAATTAAACAACGCAAGCCGAGTTTTAGGGCGATCGCAGTTGAACCGACAAACAGCCCCGTGCTTTCTGGAGGCAAATCTGGTGCTCACAAAATTCAAGGAATCGGTGCAGGATTCATCCCGGAAGTGTTGAAACCAGAGTTAATTGATGAAATAATTACTGTTAGCGATGAAGATGCGATCGGCTACAGTCGCCGGCTAGCCAGAGAAGAAGGATTGCTGTCTGGAATCTCCACAGGTGCGGCTTTGTTTGCCGCAATTCAAGTCGGCAAGCGTCCCGAAAATGCTGGAAAATTGATAGTTTTTGTGCAGCCTTCTTTTGGAGAACGCTACCTCAGTACAGTCTTGTTCAAAGATTTAGAATTGCCGACCGTCAGCCAACTCGAAGCATTAATTAGCGATTATTAATCCGCAGTAGGGCATTGGTGACAACTTANNAACTTAACGTCAAACCGACCGTCTCTCTTGTTGTATCGAAGTCTAGATCCCCCCTAACCCCCCTTCTTAAGGGGGGAACCGGAATCTTCTCAAAGTCCCCCTTCTTAAGTAGGGCATTGGTGAGAACTTAACGTCAAACCGACCGTCTCTCTTGTTGTATCGAAGTCTAGATCCCCCCTAACCCCCCTTCTTAAGGGG
>DPLL01000471.1 GCA_003542015.1 Microcoleaceae cyanobacterium UBA9251
CAACCACCAACTAAAAATCATGTACCCAGAAAAACAAAAATAAAAGTAGCTAGAAACTATCGCTTGACGATTGGTGACTAGGTAGACGGCGTTTGACGGTCGTAGCGAGAGTTTTACTCTGTCCGCAGAATCTCAGTGGCTTTAGCCCTGAGAGTGTCAACTCTCAGGACTTACGCATTGTAACTGTGTGGCAAGGGTTTGAGATTCTTCGGTTCCCTCAGAATGACATAATTAGGTTATTAGTGCCTCCAGGACTATCTCTCTCTTCTCTTCCTCTGCGGTCTCTGCGGTCTAGAAGAGTTAAATCATTCCGAAACAACCGTAAACGAGATCGCTCAGACTTGTTTCATCATGTCACCACAGGCGATACTGTCCAAGTTTTTCTCTTCAAGGTGAAGAAAACAAAGCATAATAGATCAAACTTACTGAGAGTGGAATCGTTAAACTGCACACCACACTTCGGAGAAAAGCCGTGATGTTAGCAGAAAATAAGAGATTAACCGAGAAAAACCCCAGCAGGTCGGTGAAATTAAACTTCGATCGCCTGGGCGAAACTCGGATCAAAGATAAATTCGGTTTATTTATGCCCCTAAACTTAGAACAGAGCGATCGCAAAGTCAATCGATCGCGAAGCAAAGGTTTAAGTTCTTGGCTGATGCTCGTCTTTACCAGCGCTGCCTTTTTCTTGCCTCAACCGTCAGTTACCACCGCCCAGACCCCCCCCGCACAGCTCCTTGCTCAGGCGCAGCAGAGCGACATTAACATACTGTACGTCAGCTCATCAGGCGGCAGTGACCAGGCGGGTAACGGGAGCGATCGAGATCCATTCAAAACCCTTACCTACGCCTTGAGCGTCGCCCCGCCCAATACAGCAATTTTACTAGCGCCCGGTATCTACAGCGCTCAAACTGGCGAGAAATTTCCGCTCATACTCAAGCCCAGGGTGACTGTTCAGGGAAATCCCAACAATCGCGGCCAAAATATTGTGATCAAAGGCGGAGGAGAGTTTCTCAGTCCGACTTCGGCTGGTCAAAATATCGCGATTTTAGGGGCAGACGGGGCCGGACTCAGGGGGGTGACGGTGACAAATACCAATTATCGGGGTTACGGTTTGTGGATCGAATCGAGTTCTCCGATCGTTGTCAACAATACTTTTTCCGGCAGCACTCACGACGGAATTTCAGTGGTAGGGACTTCCCAGCCGACAATCAGCCAGAATTTTTTCTCGAAAAATGGAGCTAATGGGATCACGATTTTTGGCAGTTCGAGGCCAGAAGTTCGAGAGAATGTGTTTGAAAACACGGGATTTGGGGTGAATGTAGCTCAGAATGCTGCTCCTCTGTTGATTGGTAATCAGATTACTCGCAATAAAGATGGCGTGGTGGTGCAAGCTGAGGCTAGACCGGTGCTGCGTCACAATTATATCGAGAGGAACCAGCGCGATGGAATTGTGGCGATCGCCCAATCGCTCCCGGATTTAGGAACTGTGGCGGAACCGGGAGGGAATGTAATTCGCAACAACGGCCAGCACGATGTCAACAATGCTGCCAAAGGTCAAGTGATCTCGGCTTACGGGAATCAATTGTTGAGTAACCGCACGGTGGGCGGAGTTGATGTAGGGGGAACTTTTAGCCCCCCGCCATCCATTAGCCTCAATGCTTTACAGTTAGTTACCGATCGACCCCCCAGAAGCTCCAGCCCAGAAAGTTCTCTTCCTGCTTACACTCCAAGCCCCCTAACTCCTAGGACTCAAAGAGCACCGATTTCGCCAAGAGTCCAAAATCAACGGGCACCGCGCAACATTCAGTTGCGCCCTCTTCTGACTCCCAGGAATGTCACTGCTTCGACTGCTGCGACAGGGGCGATCGAAATTCCCGTGCCGAATCCAGATGCTCGATCGGTTCCAGAAATTTCGGTGCCACAGCCAGTCCCGACCAATTTTGAGAGTTCAACTCCGGTTTCTTCCGAGGGTAGATTGCCGGTTCCGAGTCGCAACATTCCTCTGGGAAGGGGCGGCTACTTACCCACTGCTTTAGGGGGGAATTCTTTGTCCGACTCCGGGGAGAATCCGCCGTCACTCGATCGCGCCAGAGCTTTGGGTTTCCGATATCGGGTTGTGGTGGATGCCGATAGTCAGGGCGCGAGAGCCAAGACGCAATCTCTGGTTCCCGATGCTTTTCGCAGTTTTAGTAATGGGCGATCGGTCATCCAAGTCGGTGCTTTTCTGGAACGCGAAAAAGCTGAGGAATTAGCACAAATGCTCAGCCAAAATGGTTTGAATGTGCGAATTGAAGATATCAATTGACACTCTCCTGCGTAAAACGCACGGAGATTCTGAAGAAACTACCAAATGGCAATTCTTGAGGGCGCTGTCAAAACACCCCTACCAACTCCGTCAAGGTCAAGCCCTAACATTGTCGCTACTTTTCTCAAAATGTTGGCTGCACCATTGCAGTCAGCATTGATATACCAGTTTTTCGCACCCGTCCGGTACAAACCACGTTTTACCCGCCTACCAGTTTCCTTCCACCCATCAGGTTTTTCACCGATTGTAGGTAGAAAGTCACGGTCTACAAATGATGCTTTAGACGTGTAACTTTCTTCGGCCTCAACGAACTTAATGCCGTGTTGTTCGCACAGTTGAGCGATTCGATTTTTTAATCGTGCTGTAGGAATTTGGACAAAATTTTGATTGATCTTTTTGCCCATATTGACAGAATCCTTCTGTTTTTTATTCCACCCAAAAACGATAACACCGATTTTGTTTTTGAGACAGTGATTGACGACTAAGCGAGCTGCTTTATTTACGGCATCACGCATTTGACGGTTTCGTTTTTCGGTTAATCGCGCCAATTGGTGCGACCAAAAACCATTATGTTTGCCCTCCATTAAAGTTGCTACCCGCTTGTTATACCACTGGTTGACCGACTTCAAGTGCTTGCCATCAACGATCAAGCTTGTCCCTGAGTTGCTGACACAAGTAAGCCAGTTATCAATACCATGATCGATACCTAAAGCTTTTCGATCATCCCCGACAGCTTGGACACTAATTGACTTGTAAACAAACTCGGCGTAAAAACAGCCATTCTTGGGGAGAATTCTAATTTCTCGAATATCGGCATAGTCTAAGTTGGAAGGCATGGGGACTTGAAAGTTCTTCAGCCCAAACCAAGCTTTTACTTTTTGTCCGAGAGGAATTGAAATTTGACCATCTATCAACTTTTTTCCAAGCGCTTGCTTCGGATAAGCGATCAAATGTAGCCCACCAGGAGTACGGTAATTTGGGAACTTTGGCTTAAATTCAAGCTTACCTTCCCGAAATAATTTGATTAATCCTTTGAAAGATTTTACTGATTCACCAACAGCGCCACAAGTCTGTTGAGCAGCTTGAGCGCATAAAGCCCCGTAATGAGGATTGCGCTTTAATGCGTTGATTACGTCAAACGGACGAACGTAAGTATGAGCCTTAAAGTATATTTGACGAGCGTAATAAACTGCACAATTGTGCAGTTTATTCGATTCTTGGCCAATGTATTCTAGAACCGCTTTGAGTTCTTTGTCAGGCTTGAGTAGTATCTGTTGACACCCAAACATTTAAATGTTCCTTGGCTGTGATCTGTTGATTATACACTACCCATCAACGGAATCAAGCAATTTATGGCGAGTTTGTCAAAAAAGGATTTAGAGTATCGACACGAGAGTAACGCCGTTTCACTGATCAATATGCACTTTGTTTTTATCCCGAAACGCCGCAAAGCTGTCTTAGTAGGCAAAATCGCAGAACGGTTACAAGAGATTATTTTTGAAGTAGTGACAGAAAACAGATGGAAAATTATTGCTTTGGAAATTATGCCAGATCATGTACATTTATTGGTTAACGTTAAGCCGACTGATTCCGCTAGCTTTGTCATGCAAAGAGTCAAAGGCAGGGCTTCGAGTTACTTAAGAAAAGAGTTTCCTGAATTGTTAAAATTGCCTACCTTGTGGACTCCTAGTTATTTGGTCGGTAGTGTTGGCAATGTCTCAACTGAAACCGTCAGAAAATATATCGAAGAACAGAGAAATAAATAATTTGGAACACTCGTAGCCTAAAGGCTACAACTGCGTTTCATCCCCGGCTTGAAAGACCGGGGTTCTCACGCGACGCGCTATAGTTATTGGGAATTGGGCATTGGGAATTGGGCATTGGAACTAACAACCAACCAATAACCAATAACTAATAACCAATAACCAATAACCAATAACCAACAACAAATTTTGAGGGCCTAGCAATCGGATTGCAAGACCCTCAAAATTTTGTAATTTGAGTTGATTCAAGTTGATTTGAGCTAAGCTGATTTGAGCAATCTACGAGTAAAGGTGGACTTTTTGAGCAACTACTTTGTTCTGAGGTAAGTATCAGCGGAGTCTATTCAGACTTCTGTGTTTGACTGTCCGATCGCACATTTCGNNTTCCGGCACAACAACACTTTCTTTACCAAACTTGATACTTTTTGATATTTTGAAATACTTCCGCCAAAAACATAACAACCAGCTCGCCGACTGAGCCGAAGTTGTCGGGGAGCTAGGTAATTCTGTCATTCAGAGCGCAGCGAAGAATCCATGAGATCCTCGCGCTTACACTGCGTTTCTTTCAGCATGACAGACAATAGCGTTTCGCCAGGACTGAGTGTAAGCTACATAGCAGCAGATCTGCCGGCCGCGAAGATTTGTTGTGCAGTTAATTGCAAGTCGGGAAAGATTGAGGAAATAAGTCGATCGTCATTTTGAAACAACTGTTTTTGATACTCATCCTCTCGCAGCGTACAAATTGTAACTGTCGGCTGTTTGGGTTTGCCGATATATTCTCTGCCACCAATGCCCAAATAGTCAACAATCCAATACTCAGGCACTCCTAGCAGCCCGTAATCTTCAACTTTGCGGGCGTAGTCGTTCTGCCAATTGGTGCTAACCACTTCAGCAATCAGTTTAATTGAAGAACCTGATGTAATTACAGGTTCTTGTTGCCACAAAGGTTCATTAATTAGTCGAGTTTGATCTAATACCAGCACATCGGGGCGAAAGGCTGTGACTGTTCCTAATAATTTGATCAGACAGCGAGGGGGGATAAAGTAGGGTAAATCCAGACGGTCAATTGCTACATTCAGTTTTCGCCCAATGAACGCGGATACTTGTTCCTGCGGCCCTGTTGGTTCCATTTCGGTTAATTCACCATCAATTAGTTCGTAACAATCGCTGTCGCCGTAGTTGGTAATAAATTCATCAACAGCGATAATTTTTGGAGGTGATTGAAGCATGGTGTTTGTTCCTCGTCCGACGGCAATCTGCATTCAA
>DPLL01000123.1 GCA_003542015.1 Microcoleaceae cyanobacterium UBA9251
TGTGCGGTTTTGCGATCGCCCCGTAATTCTCTGATCACTTCAAATCCGTTCATTCGGGGCATCACTACATCTAAAACGACGAGATCCGGAGGAGTTTTTCGGATCAGGGCGATCGCTTCTTCGCCATCAATAGCCCGCATCACCTTGATTCCGGCATCTTGAAGAATCCGACAGATGATTTCCAGTTCGCTGGGAACGTCGTCTACTACTAAAACTGTGGACATACTTACTGAATTCCTTGCTATTATTGACGGAGATTATCTGGCTCCCAAAGCGCAGCCATTGGCTGTTAGTCTAGACCGCTTTGCGAACAAATTAACATCGCTTGTAAATACAATATAGCTGATTTTAGTTGTAAATTTTTATTTGGGAGAATAATAAAAACTGGGGAATTGGGCGAAGCTCCGGGATCGGGCCTAGGGCCTAGGGCATGAACACAATTTTAGATGGGAAATTTTAGATTGATTAGTAATTTTAATCTCAAATCGTATTTGAATGAGTTTATAGCCGAACTTTGATAGAATAATACATATTCATCAAAGCTTTCAAACAAGGTACTTATGCTCGCATCAACTAGCGAATTGTTACACACAGCCCGGAGAAACGCTTATGCGATCGGTGCTTTTAACGTCTACAACCTCGAAGGAGTAAAAGCCGTCATCGATGCCGCCGAAGCCCTTCAAAGCCCAGCCATGCTGCAACTTCACCCCAGCGCCCTCAAATATGGAAAATCTCCTTTAGTAGCACTTTGCATGGAAGCAGCGCGCAAATCTTTAGTGCCGATTGCTGTTCATTTAGATCACAGCACCTCCACCAAAGATATTGATTTAGCCCTCGCAGCAGGGATCAAATCAATTATGGCAGATGGTTCGCATTTACCCTACGAAGGCAACTTAAAATTTACCCGCGAAATGACTCAATTATCCCACGCTAACGGTGCTGTTGTCGAAGCAGAAATCGGCAGAATTAGCGGCACAGAAGATGGTTTGACCATCGCAGAAAAAGAAGCAAAAATGACAGATCCAATCCAAGCAATTGAATTTGTCAAAGAAACTCAAGTCGATGCTTTGGCTGTTACAATTGGCAATGTCCACGGCAAATATCTCAGGGAACCGAGACTCGATTTTCCGCGTTTGGCAAAAATACGCGATGCAGTAGAAGTGCCGCTGGTTCTTCACGGTGCTAGCGGTTTGCCGGAAACAATGATTAGTCAATCTATTAAACTAGGAGTAGCTAAATTTAATGTCAATACGGAAGTTCGCCAAGCTTATATGGATGTGTTAAAAACTAGCGCTTCTTTGTCAGATCCAGATTTGTTGGAAGTAATGGAAAAAGCAATTGATGCAATGGGAATGGTAATTTCCGAAAAACTGCAACTTTTCGGCTCGGCTGGTAAAGCTTATTTGCACCAATCTCCCTAGGCTGAAATATTGACCGTAAACGGTGTCAACGGCAAAAAAGCTTCAACTTCACAAGTTGTTGTCAAATAACCACTCAGGACTAACCAATAGCTAGCAAATTGAGGTAATCTAAGTAAGTGGGTACAAATAAACGTAACATGGGGAGAGGGCGCGTGCGTGAAACGAGCAACTAGATCAACCGTATAGATCATAACTCAACTAGATCATAACTCAAGCCGCCCCTACAAACCCGCATCAGCTCTGGTTTTTTGCACACACCAACTTATTAATCATTAGCAATTTCATTTTCGACACCGACTATGCTCAACATTCCTCAACTCATTGCTCAAGAACTTTCCATCCATCTCTCTCAAGTCAATAATGCTCTGGAACTTTTCGCCGAAGGAGCAACAATTCCGTTTATTGCTCGGTATCGTAAAGAACGTACTGATTCTCTCAACGAAATTCATTTGCGTGATATCTCCGATCGCTTCACCTACCTCACGGAAATCGAAGCACGAAAAACCACAATTTTAGAGACTATTTCCTCTCAAGGTAAACTTACCGAAGAACTGCAAGCAAAAATCGAAGCCTGTTTGCAAAAAACTGAACTAGAAGATCTTTACTTACCTTACAAACCCAAGCGGCGCACGCGAGCAACAATTGCTAGAGAAAAAGGTTTAGAACCCCTCGCAGAATTCATCAAATCCCTGAACCAACCCTCAGCTCAACCAGTACCTCTCGAAGCAGAAGCAGCTAAATATATTTCTGAAGAAAAGGGAGTCAAAACAGCGGAAGAAGCTCTCAAAGGTGCTGCGGATATTTTAGCAGAATCTGTATCGGAAAAAGCAGAACGGCGGGCTTATCTGCGAGATTTTTTGATGACAACAGCAGTGTTTATATCTAAAATTAAAGATGAGTTTCCAGAGGGAAGTACGAAGTTTGAAATGTACCGGAGTTATCAAGTTGCTGTGAGAAGCGTTCACTCACATAATATGTTAGCACTATTTCGGGGCGAAAGTGAAGGAATTTTAGATTTAGAAATCTCCTTTGATGAATCAGCGGTAACGGCTTATTTGGAGTCGGCAGAAATTAGAACTAAGATACCGGAAGTCAAAGATTTTTATCGCTTGATGCTGAAAGATGCTTTCAATCGGTTGATGAAAACTTCGTTAATTACAGAAGTGCGATCGGACCGAAAAAATGCTGCTGATATCGAGTCAATCAAAACCTTTGAAACTAACCTCCGTGAGTTGCTGCTGTCGGCGCCAGCGGGGATGAAACCGACATTAGCAATAGATCCGGGATTTCGGACTGGCTGCAAAGTTTCTGCACTAGATGAAACCGGGCAATTTTTGGAATATCAAGCAATTTTTCCCCACCAAGCTGCCGGACAAAGACAGCAAGCTGCTACAATTGTCAAGCGTTTAATTGAACAATATCAGATTGAATTAATTGCGATCGGTAATGGTACAGCTTCCCGCGAAACAGAGGAGTTTGTTTCCGAAGTTTTGGCAGAATTAGACAGAAAGCCGATTAAAGTGATGGTGAATGAATCAGGTGCATCGATTTATTCAGCAAGCGATGTGGCGATCGCCGAATTTCCCGATCTCGACATCACCGTCAGGGGCGCAGTCAGCATCGGAAGGCGTTTACAAGATCCTTTAGCCGAACTCGTCAAAATCGACCCCAAATCCATCGGAGTTGGACAATATCAGCACGATGTTGACCAAAAATTGCTCAAAAAGAAACTAGATGAAACAGTAGAAAGCTGTGTCAACTATGTAGGAGTAGACTTAAACACAGCCTCGAAAGAATTGCTGACTTTTGTGTCAGGAATGAGTCCAACAGTTGCCAAAAATATTGTCAATTATCGCAACGAAAACGGCGCGTTTAAAAATCGTCGCCAACTCCTAAAAGTCCCTAAACTCGGCCCCAAAGCCTTTGAACAAGCGGCGGGTTTCCTGCGAATTCGCAACGGCGAGAACCTGTTAGATAATACAGCAGTCCATCCAGAAAGTTATGCTGTGGTTCAGGCGATCGCCAAAGATTTAGACTTACCCCTGACAGACGTAACACAAATCGCCGAAAAAGTCAAGACTGTAAACATTAAAAAATATGTCACCGAGCAAGTCGGCGAACCCACACTCAGGGACATTATTTCCGAACTAGAAAAACCAGGAAGAGACCCGCGTGCCGAATTTAAATACGCTACTTTTAAAGAAGGAATCAAAGGAATTTCTGACTTGACAGTTGGGATGGAATTAGAAGGAATAATCACCAACGTAGCTAACTTTGGAGCTTTCGTAGATGTGGGAGTGCACCAAGATGGTTTAGTGCATATTTCTCAATTAGCTGACAGATTTGTGGAAGATCCGAAGCAAATAGTCAAAGTCGGACAAGTTGTGAAAGTCAAAGTGTTAGAAATTAATGAAAAACTGAAGCGAGTCAGTCTGACAATGAGGTTGCAAGAAAAACAACAAAAGTTCGATAGACCCAGCCCGCGCAAGTATTAAAATCAGGCAGACTCTACTTGTANNAGACTCTACTTGTAGGGTGCGCCCATAAGCACCTTACTACTCAAATCAGCCAGACTCTACTTGTAGGGTGCTTATGGGCGCACCTTACTACTACAAACTGATTAACTCAAGCAGGGCCTTAGCCAAATATTCATACTGCGGCAAAGTGTTGTAAAATTGAGCCGAAATCCTCACCAGCCGCCCCCTTGCATCAGGCCAAGGAATCACCGGCACCTCAATCTTAAAAATCTCCCACAAAGCCTCTTGTAAAGGTGCAATTCCTGCCTTTGTAACGGCATCAGACTGTTCATCTGGGAGTTGTACAACAGCCATCGAACCCACCATTTCATCTGGACAAGGCTGCGGCAAATCTAATTTATCCAGCAATATCTGTCTTCCTGCTAATGCCAAAGCATGATTTCGTTCCATTAATTCCGGCCAGCCGCCATCCAACAAAGAACCCATAAAATCAATAGCAACAGGGACGCACAAATAGGGACTCGGATCGACAGTTCCCATCCAGTCAAATTCCAATTGAAAGCGCGATTTATCAGTACGCGGCGAATTAGCACCGTGACTGATAGTTGTTGGCCGAATAGCATTTTGCTTGTCGCGTCGCACGTACAAAAAACCAGCTCCTTTCGGCGCGCAGAGCCACTTGTGGCAATTTCCAGTGTAGTAAGCAGCGCCAATTTCATCTAAATTGAGCGCTACCATTCCCGGCGCGTGAGCTCCGTCTACTAATACATCCACGCCGCAGTTAGCTAACTCGCTTACTAACTGTTTGATGGGAAAGATTAAACCAGTTTGACTTACAATATGGTCTAATAATGCTAACTTTGTTTTCGGTGAAACGCACTTAATTACCGCTTCAATAATTTGTTCGGGCGACTCTATTGGAAACGGCACTTCGGCTAGGATTACTTTAGCGCCTGTGCGACTAGCAACAAAATCAAGTGTATTGCGACAAGCGTTGTATTCCTGACTGGTAGTTAGTAATTCGTCACCGGGCTCAAAAAAGAGCGATCGCAAAACCGCATTCACTCCCGTCGTCGCATTCGGCACAAAAACCAACTCATTCGCATCCGCCCCGATAAATGTCGCCAACTGATTTCTAGCTTGATCTAACAGCGGCTCAAATTCCCGCATCAAAAAGCGCAAAGGTTCCCTTTCCAACTGTTCTCGAAAACAGGTTTGTGCTTCGAGTACGGGAATTGGACAAGCGCCAAAAGAGCCGTGATTGAGAAAAGTTATATCGCGTTCGAGCAACCAATATTCTAGATTCATTTGTAATTTGTAATTTGTAATTNNAATTTTACCCTTTAATTGCTCAAACTCTTCAAGTGTATTGCAATTTGACAACATTACCGCTTCTCGTTCCCCCACAGGCAGAGGAATTGCCGCTTGACTCAACCACACTTGAAACGATCGCCCCCCTGACTCAATAAAAGTTTGCAAACTTGACAGAGATTGGCGATGGTAGAAGCCGCACAAAGGTTCCCAACGCGAATTTTGATAAGGCACAATGGCTAAAGTAGATGTGGGTACTGTCGTTAACTGATTGGCCCAATTCTGAATAATTTGGGCCTCCAACAAAGGCAAATCGCAAGCTAAGAGTAAAATCCATTCAGCAGCAATTTCAGTCAATCCCTGAGTCAAAGCAACTAGAGGCCCGGAACCAGGATTATACTCTACCAGAAATTGGCATTCTTTAGTTAAAGTCGATCGATAGCGATCGGGCCAAGAAGTAAGAACATAAACTTCTGAAGTTAAACTCGCAGCAACGGAGCACGCCCGCTGCAATAAAGATTTACCCTCAATTTCTAAAAGAGCCTTATCCCTACCCATGCGCGAACTCTTGCCACCTGCAAGCACTAAAACAGCAATTTTATCATTAGTCATTGGTTATGGGTTATTTGTTATTTGTGATTAGTCCGTCAACCGTTAACAACTTTGCTAACCTCCTCAAGTTTTTGAACAACTTGACCGCTGATCAACAAACTTTCTGCTTTAATAAAACCAGAATTTATATCCGAACAAACTCCGCAGCGCCACAGATAAAATCCGCCGTTCCAGATAGCAGATTGCATCAAGTCTGAAGGCTTGCCGAGCAACACTTCCGGCATTTGTTGTAATAACTTAGAGGCGGATTCAAAGGCAGGATTTGTGTTACTAAAACCATAATCTGCGTGGGCTAAAAGCACTCGCTCGAAGGGAAGATCTGGCTTAGCAATACCAATAATAGCAGTGCGATCGCGCGGCAAATCGCAACTTCCTTCCAATCCTTTAACTGTGGTATAATTATTAATTCCCCGCAATTCCAACGTCTTAATAAACATACCTTCCGTCGGTGGGTGCACGTAGCCGGAAATCAGGTGAACGTCCCCTGCACAGGGACACCACATCAACTCCATAGTGGAAAAAGGTGGTCGTTTGCCTATTTCGCGGCGGTAGGGAACTAAAGCAGCAGCTTGAGGAAAATGCCTGGGTATGTAGACAAAACCCAAACCCGTACTGTCAAAAACTTGCTGGACTTTTTCTAAAGAAAGTTTTGTCCAGTCAACACCCAAACCGCGCCAAATGTCAATCAGGGGAATGCCTTCTTTTGTCGGCATTGTATCACCCCCGTGCATGAGAACCGGGACGCCGGAGGAGGCCAAAATCAAAGCAGTCAAGGGACTAATTGGGGCTGTGCGCGATCGCCCGTCGTAAGCAACGCCAAACACCGCAACGCTAGATACTGAAAAGCCTTTTTCTCGGTTTGGGGAGGCCAGCTTCGGGCCCAATTCTTCATAAGCATCTAGCATTCCGGCTAACTCTTCCCCCGTCGGCCGTTTAATGCGGTGGGCAATCATAAAAGCTCCAATTTGAGCCGGTGTTGCTTCTTGCAACAGCATCATCCGTGTTGCCGCTGCTGCTTCGTTTCGAGTTAAATTTTCTCCTGTATGTATTCCGCTGCCAATTTTTCGTAGTAATTCTCTAAAAGCGTCACTCATGATCTTTGAAATTAGTAATTGGTAACTGGTAATTAGTGATGGGTAATTGATAATTAGTAATTTGCACAAATTGGCGTACCAATTGACAGAAATCGGCGATCGGCGGAATTTGCATTCGATCGTGAGTTGTCACTAATACTACTTCGCGAGTCCAAGTCGGATCTGCTGTCGCACTGCCAAGATCAGAAACCTGGGAATTGGCGCGATTGCTTTCGATCGAGCGAATTGCTAAAGTGCGATCGACCCTCGCCTCCACCAAAGCCGAATGTGGCAACAAAGCAATCAATTCTCCCTGTCGTACCACACCCCGAAAAGCATCGAGAGTGTTCAACTCCAAAACAGCCTGAAGTTTAGCACCCATGCGTACAAATTGCTCTTGCACCATCCGCTGCATTCCGTAGCCATCCTTAAACACCACTTGCGGGTAACAAATCAATTCCTGCCAAGGCACTGATTCATACTTAGCCAGGGGATGGGCTGCCGCCATCAATACCTCGATCGGCTCATTGTAGAGCACCTCTACCAACATTTCTGGGCCTTGAGTAAAATAGCGGTTGTTCATCACGATCGCCACATCCACCAAACCGTCTTTGAGAACTTTCAGAGCTCGATCGCTCCCGAGGGCTGTCACCCGCAACTGCACCTCTGGATAGGTTTTACAAAATTTTTGGAGCACAGGTGGCAAATAAGCAGCGCAAACCGAGTGAATCGCAGCTACGCAGAGTTCCGGTTGTTTGCCGGCGAGTAAGTCTCGCAATTCCTGACTGGCATTCTCCCAAGTCTGACAGATTTTGCGAGCGTGAGGCAACAGACGTTCTCCAGCCAAAGTCAGCTTGGCATGGGCGATGCGGTGAAACAACGACAAACCCAGTTCAGCTTCTAATCCCTGCACCTGGCGGCTGATAGTCGATTGACTGACACCACACTTCCCCGCGGCTTGCTGAAAGCTGCCGGTTTCGGCAACAGAAAGAAATGCTTGAAGCTGCTCTAAACGCATGGAGGTTTAACTCTAGGTGACATTTGGTGCGATCGTCATCAATATTTGTAGCTGAAACCATGAATTTTATTGCATTTCCACATCTATCTTCTTCCTTCTGTTATACCTGCGAGTCACATTAACCGATTTGCTCCCCAAGTTTAGTAGACTTTGATACAGCTACAGATTAGTTTTGATGCGCGGGCGATCGCGCTCCAGAGATTAGCAATAAACTGGAATTAGGGACTCGGCAATGCGGTGCGATCGCGATCGATCGCACAGTGTCATCCAAAGGCAGAATTTTACTCTCTGGAGCGATCGCCCGGCTGGAAAATTTAGCACATCCGGTTTCCCACCCACCATCTCAAAATTCAACACTTCGACACTTCGCTCTGTTACCGAAAGTCCACAATCCCAAATCGCCCCTATCCCTATGTTGAAATCACTGTCAGCGATACCGGAATTGGCATCAGCAAGGAGTTTTTGCCGTTTTTGTTCGATCGGCTGGAGCCAAGCTGACAGCACTTCTACGCGCAATTACGGGGGTCTGGGATTGAGATTGGCGATCGTCCGGCATTTGGTAGAACTACACGGCGGGACTATCTGGGCCAAAAGTCCAGGGGAGCAGCAGGGATCAACGTTCGGAGTGCGGCTCCCACTTTAGTCAGTTGACAGTTGTTAATTGTTAGTTGTTATTAGTTATTGGTTAGTTGTTATTGGTTATTTGGTTATAGCAACCTTCTGGACGGTTATAGCAATTTAATGGGTCGTTGCATAGAATCTGATCCCCCTAAATCCCCCTTAATCAGGGAGTAGGGTGTGAGTAGGGGTTGACTTTGAGCAGAATCTTGTTCCCCCCT
>DPLL01000207.1 GCA_003542015.1 Microcoleaceae cyanobacterium UBA9251
CCACCCTGAATTGCTCTACAATTACCAGCCTTAGCATCTTGTAGGAGCAATTGCTCTGGCAAATTTCTCGGACTCTCATCAGGAATAGCACCTTGATTCATAGTTTAACAGTTTCAGATGTTATTTGTCAAATAGAATAAAAACTAATTTTAGAAGGTTCAGTTTCCGCCAGCAACTTTCCCCGCGAAATCACATACCGAACCAGAGCGCACCTCTTAATTGTATCATAACAATCATCGGTATTCAACACAATCAAATTTGCAGGTTTTCCCGCATCTATCCCATAATTATCATCTCCCAACTAGAGAGTTTTCGCATCCTTGACAATCACCATATTAAAAACAGGGAAAATCTCAGCCATTTCCATCATCTGACAAAAACAAACAGCAATGTGAGCGACATCCAACATATTTCCCGTACCCAAACAGTACCAGGCATCTTGCACCGTGAAACCTTTACAGCTTATGCTAATAGCTAATGACTGCTGACTATTTCAAATTCCAGCTTGTGATGTTTCACAAAATCATAGCTGAAGTGGTCAACTACATTAGTATCACTCAATTCGAGATTGTAAAAGTCCACAAAATCCGCATCAAAATAAGGCCCAGCGTGCCAAGTTCCCACTTCCAACTTAATAAAACAATTCCCCGGAATCCGAAAAGCAACAACATCCTCCAAACTCGGTTTGTAGCCATCAGAAGGAGGAGCAACAGCAATCAACCAATCCTGCCCTTCCAGAGAACCCAAACACTGAGTACATTGAACGTGTCGCGTAATTTTGCGAAACTTGCGACCTTTATTTTCCAGCCGCATGATGTAGAATCTAGGAATACCATTTTGCAAATTTAACTGAGCATCCTCAGCATCAAAAGACTTGCCATCAACACTCGCAAAAATAACTTGACCGTAACCCCGAAAAAACTCCGGTGTCACCCATTGCGCCGACAATTGCCTAACAGAAACAGATGTACTCATAAATCCCAAAATCCCCTCGCTCACTTCATCAAAAACATTCTAATACAGATATTCCTCTCTTGTCTCTCTTCTCTGCGCCCTCTGCGCCCTCTGCGGTTAAAGAAAAAAATCTAATTAGTAAATCGATCGCCCAAAACACCCTTACAATCAAAATCAGCACACCGCTGCAAAAACCGAGCCGGAATATCAGGNNTGATAAACTGGATTAGTCGATTCCACAGTTAAGTGCGATCGATGAAACTCATGTCCACAAACCTCATCAAGAGCAGCTAACACCGAACTATCTCTCACCGCCACCGCTTCTCGATATCCCAGCGTCAAACGCTTTCCCATCGCAGCAGCAGCCTGTAATACTCCGACCATTTCCCAAGAATTGCCATCAAAGTCTACAATGGAATCACACAAATACATCAAACCACCGCACTCGGCATAAGTCGGCATTCCTGCAAAAATAGCAGTTTTAACAGCATCCCGAATTACAATATTACCGCTCAATTCCTTCGCAAAAACTTCGGGAAAACCGCCACCAAAATACAACCCTTGCACATGGTCTGGAAAAACAGTATCATCAAGAGGACTCCAAAATACTAATTCCGCACCCAACTCTTCCAATAAATCAAGATTATCCTGATAGTAAAAATTAAAAGCCCGATCGCGCGCAACCGCAATTCGCCCCGAAAATTTTCCGATCAAACTGTTGACAGCCTCGTTTTTTTGTGTTATGATAACCGTAGGGAGACTGTGGCTACCAAAAAGTTGCTCAGACCCCTCACCCCCCCCATTGGAAGTTGTCGCCAGCATTGGCAAAAGTTGCTCCCAGTCAAAAGCAACAGCAGCCAAATCAGCCAACTTATCGATCGCAGCATCAAGATTAGACAACTCCTCAGCAGGAATCAGGCCTAAATGGCGATCGGGAATAGTCACAGCCTCATCCCGTCGCAGCACCCCCAAAACAGGTAAATTGAGCGGTTTTAGGGCATCTTGAAGCAACTCCAAATGTCGATCGCTCGCCACCCGATTCAACACCAAACCAGCGAAATTAAGGTTTTTGTCAAAAGAGCGAAAACCATGTGCGATCGCAGCCACAGAACCAGACAGCCGACTACAATCTATTACTAACAATATGGGCAAATTTAGCAAAGATGCAACATGAGCCGTAGAAGCAAAGGAAAAATCATAATTGAATTCTTCTTTTCCTTCTGCTTTCTTTGTACCCAGAGCGAAGTCGAAGGGTATTCTTTGTACCCAGAGCGAAGTCGAAGGATATTCTTCCCTCTTCCTTCTACTCACGCCATCAAATAGTCCCATCACCCCTTCAACAAGGGCATAATTTACATCTTGAATATGACGATAAAAACACTTCTGCACGTAAGATTCAGACGTTAATATCGCGTCTAAATTCCGACAGGGGCGACCCGTGACATAAGCATGAAACATCGGATCGATGTAGTCTGGGCCTACTTTAAAAGATTGGACATTCAAGCCACGACGGATTAAATAAGCTAAAAGGGCGATCGTTACAGTAGTCTTTCCCGCCCCACTCCGTTCACCAGCAATTACTAAAGCCATAGTTCTAAATTATTCACAAACAATACTGAAAGTAGATAGGCGATCGAGTTATGAGTAAGTAAATCCAGTTATATCACAATACGGTTCAGTTAAGGATCAAATAGTGGTAAATGAGGTATTGTGTCCCAGCCTTGTCAAGGTGGTGAAGCAGGCCCTCAAACGGCTGAAAAGATCCAGTGCTTCATGAAGATGTATATCTGGCAACGTCTGAAGGCGAAAAACTACCTTCACTCAAGCCGTTACGCAAAAATAAAGCTAAGCTTGACCGTATTTCAACGAAGCGAAACAAAAGCAAGCGAGGCTCTAAATCCAGACGAAAATTGGCGAATCAATAGAAAAAAAACATCAAGAAATTGCTATTCTTGGTCAAGATTTTAACTATAAAACAGCTAAAATAATTGACCACAACTGGAGCTAAATTATTTGTTTACGAAGGTATTAATATTAAAGGTTTGACCAAGGCAAAATTGATTAATTCGTAATTGATTATGCCCTAGGGGAAAGAATTACGAATGACGAATTACGAATGACGAGTTGACTTTTTTCATTTCTCAATTCGTCATTCGTCATTGATGAATTCGGAATTGATTATGCCCTAGATCCGAGAGGGCCACACTGTTACCGATCAAGGCTATAGTATTCGAGATGATTGGGATGATCGCAACTCTTTGATAGTTGACCGCGATCTGAACGCAGCGAGCAACTTAAAAAGACTGGGGTTGAACATTTTCCCCAGTATAAAACGCGCCCATTGGGAATCTTTATGTAGTAGGAACTATGGATGAGCTTACCAGAAGGAAATTTTGCACACCCTTAATCAGACTACAAAGAAGCCCACAGGCTCTGTGTACTCACTCAGTGTGGGAGTAGGTCACTAAAATCTGACAATAGACAAATCTCAAAGTATGAGTTGAATCTTAAATAAACATCTTCATAAAATAAAGTCTATTCCGCGCTTCATCCTCCTGGTAAAATCGAGTTAAGTGACCACCAAATATAATCGAAATTTTCATTCTTTGATAATATATTAGATTCACGGTCAACTGTCAACTGTCAACTGTCAACAATCATTCCGGTGAAACCGGAATCGATATCAAACCATGTCCAAGCCAAAAAAGACTACCACTAAAAATTACACTGAAATCAACCTCAGCGACCCCCAATACTACTTCAACCGAGAACTGAGTTGGCTGGAATTCAACAACCGCGTGCTGCACGAAGCTCTCGACCCCCGGACTCCGCTGCTAGAAAGGCTGAAGTTTCTGGCTATTTTCAGCTCCAACCTAGACGAATATTTCATGGTGCGGGTGGCTGCCCTCAAACAGCAGGTAGAAGCACAAGTCAGCAAATTGACATCAGACGGCAGTACACCTCAACAACAGCTAGATGCCATTAGCAAGCGCCTGTTGCCGATGGTTTCCCAGCAGCACTCCTATTTTGAGCAAACTCTGCGACCGAAATTAGCGACAAGCGGCATCTACATTCTCGACTACATTGACCTGAATCAAGAACAGCGCAATTACTTGCACCGCTATTTTCAAGAACAAGTATTTCCGGTACTCACTCCCCTAGCAGTTGACCCTAGCCACCCTTTCCCCTACCTTTCCAATCTCAGTCTCAATTTAGCAGTGGTGGTGAGAGACCCGGACAGCCAGGAAGAATTGTTTGCCCGCGTCAAAGTACCGGAAGTGCTGCCGAGGTTTTTGTCGCTACCGGGGGATTTGCAGTGGCCGCAGAAAGGTAAGTCTCCTGTTTGGACTGGGGTTCCTCTAGAACAGGTGATTGCTCACAATTTGGAGGCCCTGTTTCCGGGGATGGACATTCAGGAATATCATCCGTTCCGTATTACTCGCAATGCAGATTTGACGGTGGAGGAGGATGAGGCAGAGGATTTGCTGTTGGCTATAGAACAGGAACTCCGCAAACGCCGCTTTGGTGGTTCTGCGGTGCGGATGGAAGTCCAAGCTATTATGCCCCGTGGCCTGCGAGAAATGCTGGTGGAGGAGTTGGCGCTTTGCGAGCAAGATGTTTATGTGGTGGAAGGGTTACTCGGCCTCAAGGATTTAATGTCTTTTGTCGGACTGTCGGTGCCGGAATTGAAAGACCCTGTGTGGACGCCTGTAGTGCCGCCGCGCTTGCGGAACTCAGACCGAAAGGATTTAGATGAATCGATGTCGCATTCTGACGATGGTGAGGATATTTTTACGGTGATCCGCCGGGGGGATTTGATGCTACATCACCCTTATCACTCGTTTCGGGCGACGGTGCAGCGCTTTATTACTGAGGCGGCGCACGATCGCTCCGTGTTAGCGATTAAGATGACTTTATACCGCACTTCTGGTGATTCGCCGATCGTCAACGCTTTAATTGAAGCGGCGCAAAATGGCAAACAGGTAGCCGTTTTAGTAGAACTCAAGGCGAGGTTCGACGAGGAAAATAATATTGGCTGGGCTCGGAAGTTGGAACAAGCCGGCGTTCATGTAGTTTATGGTTTGGTGGGGCTGAAGACACACACTAAAATAGTTATGGTTGTGCGCCGGGAGGATGGGTGCATCCGTCGCTACGTCCACATTGGTACTGGCAATTACAATCCGAAAACAGCGGGACTTTATACGGATTTAGGTTTATTAAGTTGCCGGGAAAATTTGGGTTCAGATTTGACCGATTTGTTTAATTATTTGACTGGTTATTCGCGACAGGTATCTTATCGAAACTTATTGGTGGCGCCGGTCAATATGCGCGATCGATTTTTGGCCCTGATCCGTCGCGAAGCGGAATTCTGCCGCTTGCAGACTGATAGTGGCAGCGGTAGCTGTGGCCGCATTGTCGCTAAAATGAATGCTTTAGTTGACCCTCAAATCATCGTTGCTTTGTACGAAGCTTCGCAAGCGGGGGTGAAAATTGATTTGATTATCCGGGGGATTTGCTGTTTGCGTCCCGGCGTTGAGGGCGTTAGCGAAAATATCAAAGTGATCAGTATTATCGGTCGCTTTTTGGAGCACTCTCGGATGTTTTATTTTTTCAACAGTGGGGATGAGGAGGTTTATATTGGTTCTGCCGACTGGATGCAGCGCAACCTCACCAGGCGAGTTGAGGCGATTGCGCGGGTGGAAGACCCAACAATTGCTAAGGAACTGCAAGAAATTTTGGGTGTGATGCTGGCGGACAACCGCCAAGCTTGGGACTTGCAGTCTGGGGGTCACTATTCTCAACGGCGGCCGCCTGTTAATTGCCCGGAAGTGAGCTCTCAGCAAATTTTAATGGATATGGCTATGAATTAGTCATTAGTCATTAGTCATTAGTCATTAGTCATTAGTCATTAGTCATTGGGCATTGGGCATTGGGCATTGGGCATTGGGCATTGGGCATTGGTAATTAGTTATTAGTTATTAGTTATTAGAACCAACAACTAACAACCAACAACCAACAAATAACAAATAACAACCAACAAGCAACAACTAATTAATGCCCCATGCCCCATGCCCCATGCCCCATGCCCCATTCCCCATTCCCATTAATTACCAAAAGTGCGCTTGAACTCTTCTAAAAGGTCGTCAATTTCTTCGATCGCCTGATTTACGTCTATTCTGAGAGTGCCCAAATCCGTTCTGTCTAACAGTCGCACTAGGGATTCGCGCTTGCTCTCGATCTCTGCTACGCGCTCTCTGATTGTCTGTGCATCCATTTTCTCTCTCCTTTGCTACTCTTAACAAAAATATATAACTTTTGTGACCAACTGCAACAATTTTTAGCAGTTTTGGTCAAATTCATTTCAACGCCGAACACATACCTGCTAGGCAAATACTAGACAAGTCTAGACATTGACTTCTGACTTCGTCGGGAGCATGGGAGCGGCTATCCCTCAGTAAGCTTTCACGATGCCGCCAAACGTGATAAATTAATCGCTGCATTCAAATCTCTGTCCATCGCATGACCACAACTTCCACAGTTGTAAATTCTTTCTTTCAGCGGCATATCTTGGATATGTCCGCAACTTGAACAGGTTTTGCTTGAAGGAAACCAGTGGTCAGCAAAAACTATCTCACAACCAAACTTTTTAGCTTTGTATTCTAGCTGACGCTTGAATTCATAGAATCCACAGTCAGCTATTACCTGCGCTAGCTTGTGATTTCTTAGCATCCCAGAAACCTTTAAATCTTCTACTACTATCGTTGCCTGGTTTTTGCATAAGTAAGTAGTGATTTGATNNTGGCTATTTTTGCATGATGTTTCGCTAGTTTTGGCTTGGCATTGAATCTATTGCTGGAACCATTTTATTTCCTAGATAATTCCTTTGACAGTCTACGCAACTTATTGAGATGAGTCTTGTAGTGTTTTGGGTTCGAGAATACTACGCCAGTTGAAAATGTAGCTAGGGTTTTAACCCCTAAGTCAACTCCTACAACCTCAAGACTCTTGACCGTTGGTTCGTGCTTTTGCTTACGAGCAAAAGCGAT
>DPLL01000109.1 GCA_003542015.1 Microcoleaceae cyanobacterium UBA9251
GAGATATACCAAGGGTTTCAGGCGATTGTTGACACCAATGGGCAGTGCCGTTTCCTCCCTCGCCTTATTTCGGGTAAGGGACTTTGAGCGATCGTATGGTTTTTGTTTCCATTCAGATAACTATCAAGCTAGCATCCGGGCGTGAGCAATTTCTCTATCACCTATGAGACGGACTTGTGAACTAAAGAGTGAGATAATAGCTACTGTTTTCCCCGTCAAGGTAACAAATTCTACTTCATATCCTACGCCACCTTGATGTACTAAAACAACAGTGCCAATATCGCCTTGGCTTAAGTTTTGTTCTGGGATATCAATTGTTAAAACAACGCTATCAAGTTCTTGAATCATTTTCTTTTTTAATCTGGTGGATAGGCACTTACTAGCCGGGGAATGTCGCCTCCGGTTTCAATAAACCAAACAGAACGCACAAAGGGTTTTCTGCCATCTGCTGCTAGCATTTCTCCTTCAATAACGTACCGAGTACCAAAAGGAGACTCTTCAATTTTAGCTAATTCATGGTCAGCGGCATGACGCACCAAGGCAGTTGCCATGATTTCCCAAGCATCAACTGAAAAGCTAAACCGTAAAAAAAATTTTGCTTTGCTTTTTCCGTCGCGGTGGGTGAGTGAGAGCAGATATTCGGTAATTTTCTTTTGAGGAACGACTGCTCTTTCATAATTGGGCAGTTTCAAGCACTTTCTCCAAAGCTTACTCTTGTATATTAACCAGAGTTGAGGCGATCGGTCAAGCAGGGGCGCTTGATGCGCTTTTTGACAAGTTGAGAGAGGAAGGGCGATCGCAATTACGTCATTATTCCGCACTGTTTGCTACAATTATTTAAGTCAGCTCTAAAAACTGCCATGACTCAACCTACTTCAATAAAAAATGAATATCAAATAACTGTAAGTTCTCCAGTCTGGCAAAAAGTTGAGCAAATTGCCGGAGAATTTAACTTGTCAGTTTCTGAACTATTGGAACAGATAGGCGAAGGTCAACTGAAAGTTATTGCGGTTCCAGCTAATTCGGACAAATTGAGCGATCGAGATATTGCAAATGCTTTCATTTGGTTAGCCTCGTATACTAATGTAGCAATCAACGTCTACAAGCTACAAAAACTCATGTACTACGCTCAAGCTTGGTATTTGGGAGTTTACGGAAAGCCACTATTTGATGCAGATTTTGAAGCCTGGATTCACGGGCCGGTAATTCCTGATTTATTAGAAAAGTATCAACGCCAATTTAGTTGGGAACCAATTACAGAGAAAATCGAACAACCGAAACTTCCCCAAAAAATTGGGCAATTTATCGAAGAAGTTGCTGAGGCATATTTTGAGTATGATGATGAAACTTTGGAACGAATGATTTGCAGTGAAATGCCTTGGCTGGAAGCGAGAGGGGATTTGCCGAGAGATGAATCTTGTCATGGGATTATTTCTCAAGAATCGATGAAAAAATATTATTCGGCCCGTTTTTTATCTAAATAATCTAAGTGAGGGGCGATCGCGCTTTTTGACAAATTGGGATGTAAGGGCGATCGCTTTTATGTATTCAACATAAAAAATCATATATCATTCATGGCTCCTCCCGAATCAACCAGATCACTTAACTCTGCTTTAATACTATCTACAAGTGACTTAAGAGCCTCTTCAATTTCATTGGGATTTTGATCTAAACCTGCCTCCACAAGAGCATTCCACCTATCTTTGAGATAATAGCGAATAGTTTCACAATATTTTGAGTTTCCAGTGTGGTACTGCTTATGAAAATTTTTGGGTAAGGGCATCAAGTTGTCGTTCCCATCTTTGTTAAAACGATTATATTTCTCTGCTGCAAGTATTAATTCACTCTCATTACAAATGAAGTGGGGAATTACATGGTGATTGCAGAAACCTCCCCCTGCTGATGGATACTTCTTGTTCTTAAGTTGTTGCATCACTTCCGATTTTTCACGATCGGGAAGAAGATAAACCAGATCCACTGGTGAACTTAGTTGTTTCCTGCATACAATCTTACCTTGACTGGCTTCCTTGATTATCAGTTCTCCAGTCGAGCCATCATACATAATCAAATATTCACCAGGTTTTATGTTGTATTGTATGCAAAAAACTGAACCTGGCATGATTGATTTTCTTGTCCACTGTCCAATACCCATTAAATTACCTCAATTCACCAGTGAGTAGTTTGAGAAGAATCAGGAAAAGGATTTCCATTTCATCATCACTTATTGCTTCTTTCAGTTGAGAGCGCAGTCCATAACGGTCTAGCCCTTTGAGTTTTCCGAAAACTTTTTTTTCTTCGGAATTTAGTTGATTGTTTTTGTCAAATTCTTCAAGCTGCTTGCCAAACCCTTTTAGCAAGTCTTCAACCCTCATCTCCTCAAGTTCTCTTCGGAACTTTTCAGGGTCAAATTTTCTCGGATTTGGTCTAGGCAAATCAAATTTTGGAAGCCTGACCCCTCCAAGTGCAAAAGCAAATGCAATTACTCCAAAAAACACCCCAAATCCGATCCTGAAGCACCACTTTACTATAAACCAAACTACATTCCAAATTCTAGAAAGGACTTGGGAAGTAGTCTCATTAGGATCTTCGGACGATGACTTAAGTTTTCCCATATTACTGTTGTTACTCCTGGTAAGTTAAAAAAGTAAGCTTTAGGGTAATTTTTCTGGCGGTTTTTAATAGTTAGTTATAGAATATCATCTCATTTCATTATCGTCATTAGCAAATAGTCGGATTTAGGAGCCATTTTTTCGGTAAACTATATTGCATAAAGTAGGATTTAGTTGCTAAAGTATCAAACTGTAGGATAGAGTAGGATAACAATAGGCCAAACCAAACCCCTTACTCCACTTATGGACGTTCAAGAAGTCTTACAATGCGCTGACAATCTTGTATTCGCCAAAACGGAAAAACACCTCGATCATCTACAAGAAGCTATATTACGCGGCACTTGGCAACGCCAGAAATACCCGGAAATAGCCAAAGCTTGCCACCGTAGCGAAGCTCATGTCAAAAAGGTCGCAGCAAAATTATGGAAGCTTCTTTCACAAACATTAGGTGAAGACATCAATCAATCTAACTTTCGTCCCACAGTGGAAAGATGGCAATTCTCGAATTTCTCAATTACTGGGAATGGCTGCGTGCAGATAGGTAAAGTCTCCACAGATGGTTCCCTATCTGTCACAGTCCCCGAACCAACACAGAAAAACGAGGATATATTAAATAAACCGACAGAGAACGCTAAACTTACAGTACGTCAAGACTTATCCGATGCACCAGAACCCAACCTATTCTATAACCGCACATCCGAACTCACCACCCTCCAAAACTGGATTTTAAGCCGCACCCGTCTCATCACCATCTTAGGCTTATCCGGTATTGGCAA
>DPLL01000204.1 GCA_003542015.1 Microcoleaceae cyanobacterium UBA9251
TTTCAGGCTGGTTGTTGACACTCCTTGGGCCAGGCGCCTTGTCCTGACTGTGGGTAATATATCAATTCAGATGCCACCGGAGTTGATATAACAACCAACAAATAACAAATAACCAATAACTAATGACAAATAACTAATGACAAATGACTAACATAGAAGCTATTTGCCAAGGCAAAATTAAAATGCTAGCCGGCTATCATTTAGCTGGCGCTGACTTATCGGGAGTCTCGCTCGCTGATGCCGATTTGTCTCAAGCTAACTTGACAGGAGCCAATCTCGCCGGTGCAAATTTGCAGCGGGCGATACTGCGAGCCAACCTCCGGGGCGCAGATTTGAGCGGCGCAGATTTGAGCGGCGCAGATTTTCGCAATGCTGACTTGCGGGGAGCTTCCTTCACGAATGCTCAAGTGCGCGACGCAAGTTTTGGGGGAGCCTTTCTGGCTGGGGCGTCGATCGGGAATTTGGATTTGAGCGGTGTCGATTTTCGGGGCGCTGATTTGCGGGGTGCCGATCTGCATCGGGCAATTTTGCACCACGCAGATTTGAGCAATGCTAATTTGTCGGGTGCTGATTTTTCGGGCGCTGATTTGGAGGAAGCTAATCTGAATGGAGCCGTGTTGCGGGGCGCTAACCTGACGGGTGCTAATTTGCTCTGTGCTGCGATCGAACAAACCGTTTGGGATGGGGCATTACTCGATCGCACCTGCAAAGCAGGCACACCCCTCAGCCTTTAAAATTCAAAAATGCGGCGCACTCCCTTCCACCCTTCGACTACGCTCAGGAACCGCGCACGCTCGCGTATTCGAAGTGTGGAAGTGTCTTTGGGTCGAAGTGTTGTTTTCCATCCACACCCAGAAAATAATATCTGCTTATGATGTGAATAAGCACAAGCTATTTTAACATTTCTTAATAAGAGGTTATAATGGTTACTGTAGATCAGCAAACGAATAAATGGTAGCAGCTTTGTTTAGCGGTACATCCTTTCAAGGTCAAAGTGGCGATCGCCTTGTCAGCAAAGTAGCAGGAGCTGCGATCGCGGCCTTATTCAAACGTTCGGAAAAGGCCGAAGCCAACATCCGAGTCGAACCTGTAGCCAAACTATTACAGGGAAGCATCGACGGTTTCGACTTCGTGGGCAAAGGTATGTTGATGTATAATGGCCTCCGCATCGAAGTGATGGAACTCTACCTGCAAGCACTCTCAATTGATTTTGGGGCGATTTTTGCAGGAAAAGTGAAATTGCGACAGCCTACCCAGGCGAACATGAGAATAGTCTTAAGTCAGTCAGATTTAACCACCTCATTCAATACACCTTTTGTAGTTGAAAAACTCCAGAGACTGAATTACCAAGAACAATCTCTGCACTTTCAAAACACTGAAGTCAGCTTCGGTGCCGACAAATCGATTCGGCTTCAGTCAGAGATTACAGTCGGCAATGCCAGCGAACCTGTCAACATAGATATTACAGCTCAATTGCAAGTAGAAGACCGGCGCAAAATTCAATTTGTCAGCGTCACTTATGGATGTGACGAGGAAGCCGCAGACTTGGGCAAAGCCTTAATTGCTCATGTAAATAGCTTGCTAGACTTAGACAAATTTGCTCTCCAAGGCACCCAACTGCGAGTAGACAGGTGTCGAGTCCAAAACGACGAGCTGGTGTTTTACGGTTGGGCTGGCATAGATCAGTTCCCCGAAAGCAAGCGTTGAGCGGCCACGGCATACCGGTGGCCCTAGGGCGTGTTTTCAAANNAAAAAGGGGGGAGAAAGAGTCTCTTTCGTCAACCCCTACTCCCCAAGGGTGCGGGGGATGCGAGGGGGATCGGGATCTGAGGTCGCAGTTTGAAAACACGCCCTAGGGTGAGGTTTTTTGCTCTGAATTTTTCAGTTAGCAAATGTTATCAGAGTATGTTGTCAAAGAGGGCCCGCACCAGCGGGTTTTGTTTTTGGGCAGACACGGCAGGCCGGTGTCCACACCATATTCTGGCGTATTTTGCCGAATATTTGGCGAGAATTCTCGATCGGCTCAACATCAGGACAGAGGTTGATTCTGGGCACCAAGTTACTTTGATATATTTCAAAAAATCAATGGCCACGGCATACCGATGGCCCTAGGACAGAAAAAATATGCTCGGATTTTATCTATTCTCTATCTCCTTCGTAGCCTTCTGCCTGCTTGCAGCGCCTCGCCGCCGCAGGAGACAAGAGCAATGGTGGGTAGAAATTGTCACAGATTTGCCCCGCTGTACCTACTATTTTGGCCCTTTTGACAGCGACAAAGAAGCCTCAACTAATACTCCGGGCTACATCGAAGACTTGGACAGCGAAGGAGCCCAGAGGCTTAGCATCCGCATCCAACAGTGTCAGCCTTCGGAACTCACCCTTTGCGACAGTGAAGTCTTTAGATAGTGTCGCTACTTAATAGTTTTGAGCTAACTCAAACCTCCCTATTACTTTAGGCTGTAGATGAACCGAAAGAATGAAACCTTCTGCCGCTACTGTACTCCATAAACCTGCAATCTGCTGTAAATCAGATCGGGGGCCGGTTCACCAATATCGATGACTTCAGATCCAATATCTTTGTAAACCCCCGAAACAAACAGGCAATTTATAGGCGTAGCAGCTTAGGAGCAATGCAAGTTTTTTCAAAGCAGCATTTGGTTGAGATTACTGCGAGGATTAAAAGTACGATTTGTCTTGATTTTTTCGTAGCACTCGCGATCGACAGTGGTGAGTTCTTTCGGCGGCACGATCGCAACTTTGACTAACAAATCAGTCCGTTCATCTTTCTTCGGTTTCGGCCATCCTTTGCCCCGCAACCGCAAAGACTGACCAGAACGAATCCCCGCTGGAAACTTTACAGTAATCATACCTTCTGGAGCCGGCACTTCAATCAATGCTCCCAGCACCGCTTCATCTGGAGTTATCGGCACTTCGCAGACCAAATTGTCCCCCTCAAACTGGAAGAAAGGATGAGGCAAAACTTCTAATTTTAGATACAAATCTCCCTGCTGCTTCGTGTACGGGTCAACTTGACCTTTGCCTTTTACCCGAATTTTGCTGCCGGTTTTCACTCCCGCTGGAATCGAAACTTCGCCAGTGGCGACTCCCTTGCAAGTTCCACGAAATGCTTCCCCCAGAGTCAGGGAAATAGCCACCTCGGTGTCGAGAGAAGTGCTGGTGGCGCGGTTTTCGTAGCCCGCAAAATCTTCAAATCCGCCAAAACCAGTCGGCCCGCCGGAGGTACTGCGGTAGTTGCTGTAATTCCATTTCCCGCTGCGGCCAGCACCGGCACCAGCACCGCCCGCCCGGCCAAGCAACGCATTGATAAATTCATCAAAACTGCCGTACTGGCTGAAGTCAACGCCACCAAAGTCTGTAGGGGCGGTGCCCCCTGGCCCGCCAGAGCCCCCTGGCCCGCCAGAGCCCGGCCATCCGCCTGGAGTGGCGGCAGCTTGCTTCCAGTATTGACCGTATTGGTCGTATTTTTGGCGTTTTTCTGGGTCTGCTAAAACTTCGTAGGCTTCGTTAACTTCTTTAAAACGAGCTTCGGCTTCTTTGTTACCTGGGTTCATATCCGGGTGATATTTTCGGGCTAGTTTGCGAAAAGTTTTTTTAATCTCATCAGTGTTGGCGGTTTTGGTGAGCCCCAGAATTGCGTAATAGTCTTTAAAATCAGTTGCAGCCATTAATCAATCTCCTCTTTATTAGTTGTTAGTTGTTAGTTGTTAGAAAGCATAAATCCCAAATTAATAGGATCGCGAATAAGTTTGATGCTGGGGCGAAAGTGCCTGTGGCATCTGATCCAAATTATAGGTTATCAAAGCTTTGGACTCGATCGAGTTCGGTTGTTGCTGGGCTTTCGATCGCAATTTCCGCACCTACAAGAAAGAGCTTGTCAATTTTTGAGAATAAAACCCTTACCCCGACACTTCGACACTTCGACTGATCGTGCGCCGCGCTCTGTTACCGGGAGGAGTTATAGCCCGTCGGCATTTCTGTTCCCGAAGGGTTGAGGAGCCCAGGGGAAGTGGCTGCGCTTGCTTCCCCTCTGTGAGTCAGGCGATTTTAGATTTGAGATTTTATAATTCCTCTCACGGATAAATCCCTTCGCTGGTTAACAATTAAAATTGCTACACATCGGTCAATTTGCGGGGCTTTAATATCAGTAGAGACCAGCCATGTAATCTGCTTGATTTTCCGGGCTATTTCATCAGGATTCCCTTGAGCATTTCTGCCAAGTATTAGCACGAGTCCCAGCCAAAAAAAGGTGAGGAAAGCGGCTGCGCTTTCACTTTTTTTCAGCCTCGGTCGAGATAGCGGTGAACATCATATAACATAATCTTTCAGTTGTCTGTTAACTAGAACACACACACCCTCAGTGTAATTAAGATAGGATAGATAGTATCTTAAGAACTTTGCAACGCTACTGTGGTGCTACTATCATGAATTATTTGCTAAGTTGGCCTTGCGGCTGCTGCGACGATTGGAAAGACAATTCCGAGAGTTGTGTTTTGCTTAGAAGCGGGCAGCGCATTTGTCAGCAGTGCTACGATCGCAAATACAAGACTCAGAAGCTATTCGCCAGACGCAAGAGTTCGAAGCTATCTGTATCACAGCCGACTGTAACACAGACCGCCCCTTACTAAGTCATTGGTCATTGGTCATTGGTGATTTTTCATTGCTGATTATTCATTAACTAAAAATCATTTATCATCAGTCACCGGTCAGCAGCCAACAGATTTAAAATTCAAGAACTAAGGACTACCTAACGCAGAAAGCTTGCTTTCGGGAGAAGGCACTTATGCAGAAGGCAGGATTCAATAAAGGCACTTATGCACTTATGCACGCCGAATTTTTGATTCTGACTAATGACTAATGACTAATGACTAATGACTAATGACTAATGACTAATGACTAATGACTAATGACTAATGACTAATAACTAATAACTAAGAACTAAATGATAGTTCCATCGGGAATCGTGGCGTTTTTCAGCACTACAACAATGCCGCTGCGGATGTAAAAACCTTGGTCTTCGCGATTGGCTTCTTCCACTCGGTCTTTATTAATTATTTGAACATTGCGGCCGATGCGAGCATTTTTATCCACAATCGCGCGACGAATTGTAGTATCTGCACCGATGCCGAGAGGGACGCCACTGTTTTCTAAACCAGAATGTCGTTCGGCGTCGGCCTCGTAAAAGTCACAACCCATCAGCAGAGAGTCTTGAATTGTACATCCGGCTTCAATGCGCGATCGAACTCCCAACACAGAATGGTCGATCCGGCACTGTTTGAGAATACAACCTTCAGCAATAATCGATTCCGTCACATGACTATCTAACAGCTTAGTCGGTGGCAAGAAACGTGGGCGAGTGTAAATCGGCGCTTTTTCATCGTAGAAACTGAAAGGAGGCTGAGGCTGTTTTGTCAGCGCCAAATTAGCATCATAAAAAGCCTCAATTGTTCCGATATCTTCCCAATAATCGTCAAATAAATAAGCTTGAACGTTGTGGTCTTTTGCAGATGCCGGAATAATCTCTTTGCCAAAATCAGTTTGGTTAGGGGATTCTTTAAGCAGTTTAATCAGAACCTCTTTTTTGAAGACATAAATCCCCATCGAAGCAATGTAAGGACTTTCCTTGGCTTGTTCCGGTGTCAATCCCAGTGTAGTGGTATCGACCTGCATTTGTTTGAGCGCATCGCCTTTTGGCTTTTCGCTAAAAGAAACAATGCGACCATTATCGTCAATTTTCATCAAACCAAAATCCGAGGCCCGCTTCTCGTCCATTGGTAAAACAGAGAGGGTGATGTCGGCGTTAGTTTCGCGGTGTCTCTCTACAAATTTGCGGTAGTCCATGCGGTAGAGATGATCGCCTGAAAGAATCAAGTATTCATCGACGTCCCAGTCTTCTAGCATCCAGAGATACTGACGAACTGCATCGGCTGTCCCTTGAAACCAGTCAGGGTTTTCCTGAGTTTGCTGGGCGGCGAGCACCTCAGCAAATCCTTCTGTGAAGCCGGAAAATTGGTAGGTGCGAGCGATGTGCCGGTTCAGGGATGCCGAGTTGAACTGGGTGAGGACGTAAATTTTGAGTATTTCTGAGTTGATACAGTTGCTGACGGGAATATCGATGAGGCGATATTTGCCAGCGAGGGGAACTGCGGGCTTGGCTCGCAGTTTGGTTAGGGGGTAAAGGCGGGTGCCTACACCGCCACCGAGAATGATGGCTAAGACTTTTTTCAAGGTACTTCCTCCTGGGGGCCGATGAACTCTCCAAGTCCAGTGTCTGATGGTGAGGACTTCTTGACAAGGGGGGAAGTTTGGATTTTGGATTTTAGATTTTAGATTTTGGATTTTTGAGTTAAAATACTCATCAATAAATTGAGGATATTTGAAAAAAATATTCTATTTTCTACCAAAAGTTAGATACCCCAGCAACCTCTGCTACAGTAGCCTAAGCCATAGCAAGCTAGAAAAATTGTATGCAAATTCAAACGCCGGACTGGGTTAAACACGCGGTGTTCTACCAAATATTCCCCGATCGCTTCGCCAAAAGCAAACAGCCCCGCCAACGCCTGCTGCAAAACTTCATGTGGGAAGAATGGCACGAAATCCCCACCCTGCAAGGCTACAAAGGCGGCGACTTGTGGGGCGTGATGGAACAGCTAGACTACTTGCAAGATTTAGGCATTAACGCGATTTACTTTACCCCGATTTTTCAATCCGCCAGCAATCACCGCTACCACACCCACGACTACTATCAAGTCGATCCGATGTTGGGCGGCAATCCTGCTTTTAAAGAGCTTCTAGATGCCGCCCACCATCGCAACATCAAAATCGTCCTCGACGGCGTATTTAACCACGCCAGCCGGGGCTTTTTCTTCTTCCACGACATCCTCGAAAACGGCCCCCATTCTCCCTGGTTGGATTGGTTTAAAATAGAAGGCTGGCCGCTATCTGCTTACGATGGCAATTTGCCAGCTAATTATGTCGGTTGGGACGGCAATCGAGCACTTCCTGTATTCAATCACGACAATCCAGAAGTGCGAGAATATATCATGGAAATAGCCGAATACTGGATTAAATTAGGCATTGATGGCTGGCGGCTAGATGTTCCTTTTGAAATTAAAACACCAGGATTTTGGCAGGAATTTCGAGAACGAGTTAAAGCAATTAATCCCGAAGCTTACATTGTGGGCGAAGTCTGGGAGGATGGGAGGGAATGGCTCGACGGTACTCAATTTGACGGGGTGATGAATTATCTTTTTGCTGGGCCGACTATTGCTTTTGCTGCGGGCGATCGAGTGGATTTAGCTCAAATTGAAGGTCGTTCTTACCATCCCTATCCGCCGCTTTTTGCTAAGGAGTACGGCGACAAAATTCAGCAGGTTTTGGAATTATATCCTTGGGAAATACAGCTAACTCAACTAAATTTGTTGGCCAGTCACGATACCGCGAGGTTAATCACAATTGCTGGAGGCGACAAAAAGAGCGTTGAACTCGCTACTTTGCTGCTGTTAACTTTTCCCGGATCTCCCAGCATTTACTACGGTGATGAAGTTGGTTTACCCGGTGCTCTAGACCCCGATTCCCGGCGCGGTTTTCCCTTAGAATCTGATTGGGAACTTGATGTTTTAGATTACCACAAGCAGTTGATCGCTTTGCGGCACAAATACTGCGCTCTCCGCACGGGATCGTACCAAATTTTGTTGGCTGAGGGAACGGTTTATGTTTTTGCGAGAATTTTGGGGGATGAGGAAATAGTTATTGCTGTCAATGTTGGGACGGAATCTGCAAATATTAGTTTTGAGGTGCCGATCACTGAGCGCAGCCGAAGTGTGAAATCTCCTCACGATAAATTGCTGTTTGGTCAAGGTGAGTTTGTTTGGAAAGGTGAAGGGGAAACTCGGCATTTAGAATTGAGTCTGCCGGCGCGATCGGGCTTGATTTTAGGTTCGGCTAATTAAGCGATCGACGGTTAAAATAGTCCTGGACGCAACCATCCTAGGAATAGGGCAACCACGGGGGGTTTGCCCCTACAAAACACTATATATNNAGCTCCCCGACTTCTTTAAGAAGTCGGGGATATAACAGAAAAAGATTTTACGTTTAATAATGAACTTTGCCAATAAATTTAGGTTAATTTTTAGTTAAGCAAATCCACCTAATTCAACGTAAAATACGGATGACTAAAAAGCTTGCTGCATAAGTCTTCTTCCTTCTTCCTTCTTCCTTCTTCCTTCTTCCTTCCTCCTTCTTCCTTCCTCCTTCTTCCTTCTTCCTTCTTCCTTCTACCTTCTTCCTTCTTCCTTCTACCTTCTACTTATTGATTGCTTCTCCCTTGCGGAAAAACTGGTTTAAAATCTCTCCTGGTTCTCTGTCCCAGGTGTCGATATGTTCGTAAATTAAGCCGTCTTCATCCAGCTTGTAAGTAGAATAGCCGTTAAAAAAAATCCGAGCTTTCCAGGGAACGCGCAATACCCCGCGAACAGTCCAATTTGCCAGAATAGTATCAGGGGCTGTCTGAGTTACGTCGTGGAGGTCGAAGAAAATCTCGGTGAAAAATAGTTGACCGTGAAATCGCAGAGTCCAAAAGATAATCCGGTAGTTGATTTTTCCTTTAAATTTATTAACAGGGTCTTGAAAATAGACATCTTTTGTGTAGATGTCGTAGCTGATGTCTTGCTCAAAAAGCGTCGGGAGATCCGCTTTGAGTGTGTCTACTGCTTGTTCTACCTGCATTTGATATTCGATCGCGCTCAAGTTACCACCTTGTGACAATATTGTGTGTAAGTTTAAATGGATCACCTCGATCAGCAGCGGGAGTATCGCAAAATTGATACTTCATCCAGCTCTGATTTTAGATCTCATTGTATTGTCCGCGCTAGCCTTGTTGGCACGGAAGCTCGACATCGAAACCCCGGCACAGATTTGATTGACAACCCCCACTCCTCTGACACGATCGCAGAACTCAACAGCGGCAAACTGTTGATGGTAGATGGCCGTCGCCGCAACGGTCTAATTTTGATTAAACATTTCCATGCGGAGTTTGCAGGGCCAGGGGCAGCCGTCGGGGGTGCTTTTGATCTTGACTCTCAGGAAGCAATTCCCGTGGGTGACTTTTGCTTGGTTTACCTTCAATCTCCCGAAGAAAGACAGAAAGCTTTTGGAATTCGGCGACACTGGGTGCGCTTAACGGAACAGTTAACAGCAAAGCCGGCTGCTTTGGAACGATCGCAAATGCTTTTAACTCAGTTTGAACAATATTTTGATGCGGCAACAGTGGTACAAATTCCCGATCGAGCTTTGGCGCTTTTAATCGGCGTATTTCCCCAAACAATTCGCAGGGCACGACAGAGCGATCGCTAAAAATGGTATGATTAATTTGGCTGAATTCATACCATTTTTTATGTTTTTTGTCAAGTCAAAATCCCAGAAATGCGATCGACTGTTCGCTGATTTTCCTCCGGGCTACCAACCGTAATTCGCAAACCTCCCCCAGTATGGCGAATTAATGTTCCTTGAGCTTTTAGTTGCTCCATGATTTGTTTGTGTTCTTGTTCTGCTAAATTACGTGAAGCGGAGCTATCCCGTAGGGAATCATCGGCTTTCACCCGCAGGTAAATGAAGTTAGCCGCACTCGGCCAAACTTGCAATTTTTGATGCTGAGTGAGCGCTGCAATTAATTTGGCTCTTTCTGATATAGTCTCAGGGATTACTGCTAGCAATAATTGTCGCTGGGCTAGGGCAAATTCTGCTGCTAATTGGGAGAAAGCGGGGAGATTGTAAGGAAGGCGGATTTTTTCTAAGGCGGCTGTGAGTGAGGGATGGGCGATCGCATATCCGACTCTCATTGATGCTAGTCGAAATGCTTTGGAAAATGTTCGCAAAATTATCCAATTCGGATGTTGGTGTAATTTTCCAGCTAAGGTATTTTGGCTGAATTCAAAATAGGCTTCGTCAAT
>DPLL01000470.1 GCA_003542015.1 Microcoleaceae cyanobacterium UBA9251
GAAGCTCTATGAGTAGTTGATTTTACTGGACAAAAATAAACCATGTCCATTGCGACGCACAGCGAATAATGACATGGTTACTTTTGTTTGTGTCTGACTACTTATTTAGTTGGATTTGGAGTTTTTAACCGCAGAGGGCGCAGAGGCCGCAGAGGAGGAGAAGTGAGAGATTAATCATTCTCATACTAGCGGATTTGATATTATGTATCCCCCTTTTTCTTGGCTAGCTTTGCTTTAGCTTGCTGCCAAATTTCTTCTAGTTCTTCTACTGGATAATCGGATCACGGCCGATCGCACTTTTCTTCAACTAAGCTAAACCGCTCCACAAACCGCTGATTTGTCCCCTGCAAAGCTGACGACGCATCTAAACCGTACCAGCGAGCTAGTTGAATTAACACAAACATAATATCTCCTAATTCTGACTGCTGTGCTGCTTGATCCTCGTGTTTTAGAGCCTGTTCAAATTCTGCCATTTCTTCGTGGAATTTATCCCAAACACCGTCTACGCTGTCCCAATCAAAACTCGCTTCTGCCGCTTTTTGAGAAATTTTCATCCCGGCGGCGATCGGAGGTAATGTGCTAGCATAACGGCTCATTTTCGATGCTACAGTCGGAGTTTTAGCAGTTTCGCCTTTTTCTGCTGCTTTGATTTTTTCCCAGTTTTCTTTGACTTCATCGATGCTGTTGAACTCCACATCGCCGAAGACGTGGGGATGTCGCCGAATTAGTTTTTCTTTAATCCCATTGGCGATTTCTGTGAGGGTAAATTGATTGGTTTCGCTGGCAATTTGAGCCTGGATCACTACTTGTAAGAGTAAGTCTCCCAATTCTTCGGCGATCGCCTCTTTTTCCCCCCGGCGAATCGCATCGGCGACTTCATAAGCTTCTTCGATAATATGCGGAATTAGGGTTTCGGGCGTTTGGGCTAAATCCCAGGGACATCCGCCGTCTGGATCGCGCAATTTTGCTACAACTTCGATTAATTGTTCCAGTGCTATTAGCGATCGACTTTCAGAATTAGACATCATAATTTACCTTATTTACCTTTTATAGCAACCCGATCGGCGCTGAGGACGTTGTTAATGGCCCAAACCATTGATTTTATTGCTTCTTCCTTCTTTGTACCCTGAGCGAATTCCCAAGGCCTTCTTCCTTTTTCCTTCTGACTTCTACTATGGATTTACTAGATGTGTGAATGGGAGCTTTGCGTTTGCGCCTCTTAATTGGGCTTGGAGGCCGCCACCCACTCAATCCTTTCTTTTTGAATCTTTTGTAAGCAGAGCCACCCCAATCGCTTAGATAGTGGCTCATAGCGCCCAATTCTAAGCCGATGTAAACCATGAAAAGTTCAATGTGGTATTGAGCGATCGATCGCCAACAACTTAAAACTACTTCCTGCCAATTCCCGCCTGGGTTTCCGACTGTTTGAGCAATTGCCAATCCAAATATCCCCACCAACCCGATCCAGGTAGTCAGGTACAATATTCGCAAAGCAGTGCCAATCAGAGGGCCGTGAGACAGGAAGGAGCGATGGCGCAGGCTTTTCTGGTACGGGAGCCAAATCGGCCGCAACCATCCCCAGCGCTGATACTGACAGGAGTAGATATCCAAGTCTGGCCCAAACATCAGCCCGCCAAATAAAAAGCTGCCGGAAACCAGCAAAGTCAGATTGCTGCTTTGGGTCTGGCCAAACGTGAGTGCTGCTACAAAGGGCAAACTCCATAGGGTTATGCGATCGTGGGTGTAGCCAGAGGGCATTTAAAATTTAGGATTTTTTTTACTTGATCTTTTTGAGTTACTGTGATATGATAAATCCTTGTGAGTGCAAATGGGCGATTAGCTCAGTGGTAGAGCGCCTGCTTTACACGCAGGATGCCGTAGGTTCAAATCCTACATCGCCCATCATATCAATTAATATCAACAGTTTCAGCCGTTTTTCGCCCTCCAGCGGAGAACGGCTAAAATTGTTTCGGATGTCTGTTGAGTGTCGGATTTGGGACGACTACATTCAACATTCTGTGGCGGATGTCGGCAAAGTTGGCACTCGATGTTGGAAAATTAATTAATTCATTGATTTTCTTTTTTACAATCCTGTATATGAAGCCGAAGATAACTAGCCCGATCGCATGGCAGCAAGCTGAACTGCTGATGCAGCCCGCCCTGATTCGAGTGCTCGACAATATCCGCAAACAACTAGAAGAGTCTGTTTGGACAGGGACTTATCAAGAGGTGCACACTCCCTTTCCTGGCTATCAACTAATTTTAGAGCGACAAGGCGAGCAAAGGTGCGTGGATATTTGGGAACTTTGTTATCGAGTCTGTTTTGTTGACTACCAACCAGCCCACTCTGATCTGCAAAGTCAGGAAGTTGAAATTGACACTCTTTTGATTGAGGAGGATACTGGCGATGTAGATTGGATTCGTCTAGATGCTAAAACTAGCCAATTAATACAGGAAATATTCGCAAATTTGGCTAATTAGTCATTGGTTAGTGGTTATTAGTTAGTGGTTGTTAGTTAGTGGTTGTTAGTTAGTGGTTGTTAGTTAGTGGTTGTTAGTTATTAGTGACAAATAACAAATAACAAATAACAAATAACAAATAACAAATAACAAATAACAATCACCAGTCAACAGTCAACAGTCNNAACAAAGACACTTTTGCCAACTCCTCTGATTTGTTTGGTTACAAGACTCAAGCATTTTAGAAACAGCAGTCATTTGCATCTACATTAAATTTTTCCAGAAATTAGCTATCAAGAGTCATTAGTCATCAGTCAACAGTCACCAGTCAACAGTCACCAGTCAACAAAATCTTATGCTGATTCAGGAATTGCAAGACATTCAAGCATCCGCAGGTGCTATCTTTGGTGAGTTAACAACCGGAGAAACAGTCGCAGTTACTTTTGGGAATGATCCAGCCGCCATCGCCGCAACTAAAGAAAGTGTAGCTTTGTGCGATCGCACTTATTGGGGACGCATTCAAATTTCTGATAGCGATCGCCTACGGTTTTTGCACAATCAAACTACTAATAATTTCAATATACTCAAACCCGGTCAAGGTTGCGACACCGTTTTCGTGACTTTCACTGCGCGCACGATCGATCTCGCCACCGCCTATGCTACAGAAGATGCTGTGCTGCTGTTAGTTTCTCCCAACCGCCGCCGACAATTGCTCGAATTACTCGATCGCTATATTTTCCCAATGGATCGCGTAGAATTAACAGATTTAACTGATACAACTGTTAGTTTCAGTCTCCTCGGCCCGGCCAGCGGTAAGTTACTAGAAAAACTCGGAGTTAGCGAACTGGAAAATCAACCTTATGCTACTCACAAATTAATCAAATTTGCAGGAATAGAAGTCAGAGTTGCTGTTGGTAGCGGTTTAGCATCTCCTGGATACACGTTAATTGCAGCAGCCAGCGATGCAGCTAACTTGTGGTATGAATTAGTCAAAGCTGGGGCCGTACCAATGGGCGATCGCATCTGGGAACAACTGCGAATAGAACAAGGCCGCCCCGCAGTAGATTTTGAACTCACAGATGATTACAACCCCCTAGAAGCAAGACTTTTACACACGATTACCTATGATAAAGGCTGCTACATTGGTCAAGAAACAATTGCTCGATTGAACACCTACAAAGGAGTCAAACAGCAACTTTGGGGCGTGCAATTGAGCGGTGCTGTTGAACCGGGTACTGTAGTTACAATCGGAGAAGAAAAAGTAGGAAAACTTACCAGTTTTACTGAAACAGAATCTGGCTTTTTTGGTCTGGCTTACATCCGCACAAAGGCTGGAGGCGAAGGATTGAAAGTGCAGGTGGGAGAAATTTATGGGGAAGTGGTAAATGTGCCTTTTTTAAGTTTATAGCCGCAGGAAGGAGGAATCAGGAATAAAGTGTTCATCAATAAAGTGTTCATCAAATTTTTGAACCGCAGATAAACGCAAAAAAACGCCGATGCAATTCCCTCGGCGTTCATCTGTGTTTATCCGCTGATATCTGCGGTTAAAAAAAGTCCTTATTTAGCTGATTTATGTGCTTTGTTTTCAGGTTCTGGAGATTGCAAAGCTTCGTCAAGAATTGCACGGGTCCCCTCGGCTTTACTCCTAGCATCTCGATAGCGGACTTGAGCTTGAGCGAAGTTTTTGAGAACCTTGAAACCGTCTTTCAGACTGCTGATTTCTTCAGCATTTACAGGTTCATCTGTAAACAAAATGTCGATCGCAGCCCGGATTTTCAGTGCTTCCTCGCGGGATTCCATTACCTTCAATTTGAGACTTGCCAAATTGCTCAGAATCTGTACTGCTTCAGTAATCGCGTCTTCGCTTTCAGACGCAGCATCTTCCATCTCTTTAACTTCGACAAACTGTTTTGGCCCAAATCCTTCTTTGAGATCCGTAGGTAGTTGACCAGCATCCATGAGATCCATCAGCTTATCCATCGCTTCTTCGCGGGCTTTGACTGAATCTTTCCCTTTGACAGTTAAAATAATTTCGGGGCTTTGAGGAAGTGTATAGCGAACCATATTTTGATAGCCTGTGCGCGACAACAATTAATGATATTTTATCTTTATTCGATCGCCAGTTGCAGCTATCAATCCCGCGAACTGGCTAACCGCTTGCCAAAAGTTGACACATATACACTCAAAAGGAACACTAAAATAATGAAAGATAAATTTCTTAACTGGCTCAACATATTTTTAGTCGCTGACGTATTTTTCGTCTTTGCTAGCTTTGCGTGGTTTGCGATCGCAGTATTAGGTCGATCGACCGGCGTGAATCTCGGTTTCGATCTGTGGTACAGTCTGTGGCAGCCCGTATTTAATCCCGCCCTCGGAATTCTGATGGGTGGCGCTATTCTGAGTGGCATTATTAATCAGATTTCTAAGCGCCTCAATCCCAAGTAAGATTTTTGTAAACAGCCTCTTTCCAGAAAGTTCGATCGCCCACCTGTCAGTTTTGATGCCACAGAGGTACGATGGAACCTAGGGAGGATGCCAGGCCTGGTACGGTTAAGCTTGGCGAGAATACCCACAGGAAGGGAAAAATGACACTTAACTTGCGACGACCGGTTTTAATTGGCGGAATAGGACTTTCAGCAGCACTGTGGCTGTTGGAAAGTCTACAGCACTCTGGCTCAGAAATGGGCGAAACGGCACTCATCGGCTTGGTGGCAGCCAGTGCGGGATACTGGTGGTGGCAGCGACAATCGCCCAAACTTGAACTCGCACTCCCGCAACCCCTGGCAAGTCGGGAAGCAGCCGAAAGGGCGATCGCGACTTCAGAAGCTGCAATTAATTTGCTAGCCTCAGAAGCTCAAAACTCCCCAGATCCTGCTCATCTAAAAGCACAGCTCGATCGGCTAACCGCCGAATTAGACCGACAAGATTTGCGGATTAGCATCACTGGCGGCAAAGCTGTAGGCAAAACTGCCTTAATTCAAGTTTTAAATTCTAATTGGACATCCCAACACTCACAAAAACTGAATTTTCAAGAAACAGCCCCGCTATTTATTAATACGACGAATGCCGATGCCAAAATCAGCGATGATTTAGTGCTGTTTGTGACAGCGGGCGACATCACAGATTCAGAATTTAAAACATTATCTCAGCTAGCCTCCGCCGGTCAGCGCTTGCTGTTAGTGTGGAACAAACAAGACCAATATTTACCGACTCAGCAGTCGCAAATTTTGAATTCTTTGCAGCAAAGAATGCAAGGAATACTGGGTACAGAAGATATAATTGCGATCGCAGCTTCCCCCAATTCGATTAAAGTGCGGCAGCACCAACCGGACGGCACTTTTCAAGAACGGATGGAAAATCAAGTCTCTCAAATTCAGCCGCTGACGGCAAGATTGACTGAAATCTTAACTCAAGAAAGCCAACAATTGATCTGGGCTCACACAGTGCGATCGGCTGCAACAGTCAAATTAGAGGCAAAAACTCTCTTAAATGGAGTTAGAGGCGATCGAGCTTTTCCCATTATCGAACAATATCAGTACATCGCAGCCGCCGCCGTCTTTGCTAATCCCGTTCCCGCCTTAGACTTGCTCGCAACAACGGCCATCAGCACCCAACTTGTAATCGACCTCGGCGCTATTTACCAGCAAAAGTTTTCCTTAGACCAAGCTAAGGCAGTAGCGGCAACTTTGGCAAGCCAAATGTTCAAATTGGGATTAGTAGAACTCTCAACTCAAACTATTACTGGACTTCTCAAAACCAATGCCGTAACCTTTGTCGCCGGAGGCGCAGTGCAGGGAATTAGTGCAGCCTATTTTACCAGAATCGCTGGACTAAGTTTAATTGAATATTTCCAAAGTCGAGAACTGGAAAACACTGTCAATGGCAGTTTAAATATTGACCAATTGACCAAAACTTTGCAAGCAGTATTTAAGCAAAACCAACAAATTTCCTTCTTGCAATCTTTCATCAACCAAATTGCGAGTAGCCTCTCGCCTCAAACATCCATCCGTTAAATCCGTTACACAATCCGCTGCCGAACTTCTCCAATGGCTGACAATTCCATTCAAGAAAATCGCCTATCCCTCGCCCGCGCCAGTTTGCGCCTCGCCCTGGCGCGCTATTCTCACCTACGCCAAATCAAAAAAGACTCGAATACAGACTCGAATACAGAATTAGAAGCCGCACTGCAAAATCAGTTAGATATCTTAACTTACACCTCCGAAAAACTAGACCACAGCGTCATTCGCATCGCTACTTTCGGCTTAGTTAGTCGCGGCAAATCAGCAGTATTAAATGCACTTTTAGGTCAAAAAATTCTGCAAACAGGCCCTCTCAATGGCGTTACCCAATGGCCGCGTTCCGTGCGCTGGCCAGTGCCTTTATCCCTGAATAACGGGGAGTCATCCGCAGTGCAAGTCGAATTAATTGATACACCCGGAATTGATGAAGTTGGCGGCGAAGTGCGCGGGGAAATGGCGAAACAAGTAACTCGCCAAGCCGACTTAATTTTGTTTGTCGTCGCCGGCGATATCACCCGCACTGAATATCAAGCACTGTGCGAATTACAAACAGCTCAAAAACCGCTGATTTTAGTTTTTAATAAAATTGACCTCTATCCAGAATTAGACAGAAAAGCTATTTACAAAAGTTTGCAAGCCCTGGGAAATGCCGAAAAGTTAGCAGCCGATGCGGTGACAGATAAATCAGATAGCGAAAATTTGTCCCCAAACAATCCCTCACCTAAATCTGCTACAAAATCGCCTACAAAATCCGCTCCTAAAAATGCCAAATCTTTAGAAATAGTGATGATAGCTGCGGAACCGGCACCGATGCAGGTACGAATTGAATGGCCCGATGGCAGAATTACTCACGAGTGGGAGTCGCCGCCACCGCAGGTAGACGAGCTCAAACAGAAAATTTTGACGATTCTTAACCGAGAAGGTCGATCGCTCCTAGCTCTCAATGCTTTAATGGAAGCTAGAGATGCTGAAGCAAATATAGCCCATCAAATTCTCAAATTGCGACAAACAGAAGCCGAAGATTTAATCTGGCAATTTGCGAAATATAAAGCTCTAGCTGTTGGCTTAAATCCCATTGCTTTCCTCGACGTCATGGGAGCAACTGTCGCCGATTTAGCCTTAATTCGCTCTTTATCCAGACTTTACGGTTTACCCATGACTGGTTACGAAGCGGGGAAACTTTGGAAAACTATTTTCTCTAGTGCTGGAGGCGTACTTTTGGGAGAATTGGGTAGCAGTTTTCTCTTAGGATTCGGCAAAAGTGCAGCCATTGCTGCTCCCCAAATGGGCTTTTCTACTTTTGCAGGAGTTGCAGTTACTCAGGCTAGTTTAGCAGCTTATGGAACCTATGCTGTCGGTCGCGCCGCCCAAGTTTATTTAGAAAAAGGCTGCACCTGGGGCCCCCTGGGACAAGATACGGTAATTCAAGAAATTCTCGGCACCATAGAACGNNACATCGGAATTATTTCTCTCTCTTCTCTGACTCTGCGCCCTCTGCGTCCTCTGCGGTTCAATCATTCCGATACAACCGGAAACGAGATGATTCCCAATTCTTTAATCGCCAATCGCCAATCGCAGTATTATCTTCTAGCGATCGCAATACCCTGTCTAAAATGAACGATCGTCGCAATTACAGCAATAGAAAAGTAAAATATTCTAATCAGCCAAAAACAAATGAGCATCGACCAAGAAACAATAGTCGGAGCTAGCCCTGTTAACTGCACAAATCTGGAGTTAACTTTTTTTTCAAAGCGATCGAGATCTTTCATCTCAGATTGATTCGCAGGAATCAC
>DPLL01000043.1 GCA_003542015.1 Microcoleaceae cyanobacterium UBA9251
GCAACTTCACCTTAAATTGGTATGAGAACCCCGACTTCTTTAAGAAATTGGGGTTCTACTCAGCGCTCTGATTCAAAATAGCCTCAATTTGATTTTGTACTTGTTCGAGTTCTCGACGTTTGTCAGCCAGCCAAACTTTTTGGGTCTCGCATTCTGCTTGATTTTGGAGATCGCGCTTTTCCTGCTGTTCTAATAAATTTTCCCACAGCGCGATCGCTTTTGACATCACATCACTACTAGCCTCAGCTATTTTTTCAAATACTGCAATAATTTTTTCTTGTATACTGTCAACCAAAATAGACTGTGAAGATTCCTCGAACTTCGGAAAACCCAAATCACAAACTTTTTGCTTTATTTGAGCTTTAACTGCCTCGCCTTCTAATAAACCCCAGCCCACACCTCCACCAGCAGCCGCAACTAAGGCACCCAAAATAACTGTAATAGTACCAACTCCAGTCAAATAAAACAACGCAGCACCAACTGCTGCACCAATCCCCAAAGTGCCGCCCACGAATCCGCCTACGTCTACGCCTATAGTGCTAATTGATGCAGCAATTCCGATTCCAGTTATCCTAATTCCACCCCGATTATCTGATGTTGCAAAGTCCTTGAATTGAATAAAAAGGTTAGTGTTAAGTCGCTTGTCAAAAAGTTCAAATTCTTTACAAATCGGTTCGACATTATCATAAATTTGGTCATCTAAAACTCCAATTTTTTGTTTCACAATTTCAGAGAGTTTGTGATTAGTCCAGAAATTAATATCTTGTGTTAATTCTCGAACAAATTGATTAGCATAGTCTACAGTTAGCTGATCTTGACTCAAAAGGTGTGAATGTTTAGAAGTCCAGTTAGCACTTTTTGAAATAATCCGTTCTCTCAATCCTTTCAGCCATTCATTCCAAGATTCATGGCTTTCTTCTAAACATTCCTGCCTTATTTTTCTTGCTAAGACTCTAATTTTTACATCACGGCCGCTTACTTCCGCCATTTGTTCAAAAATTTTCTGCTTATCTGCTTCAGGAAGGGTCAATTTACCATCTAACATTTTCTGGTATTGATTCAATTCCTCACAACCAGTATCAATGATTTGCTTAAGTCCTGCGGCAGATTCCTGAAGTGCGATCGCGCCCCGTTTTTCTATCAAAAACTCTTCGAGAGATTTGGTAAAATCCTGAAAAGATTTCACATACTGATTTTCCGTCCCATCCAAAATAGCCTCAAGTGCAGATTGAGCCGAAATCAAATGAATCCGGTTTTCACCCGCAATCAAATTTTGATTCATAACAATCGTTTCTACCCTTTTTCTTACCAGTCTGCGGCTTTCTTCTCGACGCAACAAATCGGCAAAATTAACTAAAATAAAAATATTTCTTGCAGCTTCATCATCTCGATCGGGATTCAACTCTTTTTTCAAGTACAAAAGCAATTCCCGCTCTTTTTCTGTCAAGACACTGTGAGCGTGAGTCAAAAAAATCACCGCATCAGTTGTTTTGAGAACCTGTTCGGTGACTAACGTGCGTTCCGCTTGTTCGTTCAATCCGGGAGTATCAATAATTTCTACACCATTGCAGCACAATTCGAGATTGGGATGCTCGAAAATGATTTCTTGGAGTTCTGAATTGATAAGTTCATTCCCAACATCACCTAAAGCTGCTTCCTCAGAAATTGCAGCTTTATCCTGATATTCTTCCGGTGAAATCTCCTCCTCGCGTCCATCTTTATATTTGCAGATCACCCGCTGCTGCTGCCCGTATTTCAAAACTGTCACCGTACCGCTACAGGGAATATCTCGCACCGGGTGAATTTCCTCACCCAGCAAAGCATTGAGTAAAGTTGATTTGCCTTTACTAAACTCGCCGACAACAGCCACGCGAAACCGCTGAGATTGTAATTTGCAAGATTCTTTTTCTACTTCTGCTGTTAAACTAGGAGATAGCACGTTGCGATCGCTTCCATCTCGCAGAGTTAAATATAGTCTGCTACAAACAGCGTTCAGTTCTTGACGATACTGTTGAAATTTTTGCAACTCCTGATATGAGGATACTGAATGATTTTGATTGTTTGGCTGTTTAGGTTCTGTTGGTAAATTTTCTATAATCTGAACTGAATCCAGTTGATTTATTTCCTGTTTCAGTTCTGCTGGTAAATCTGCAATAATCTGAACTGAATCCAGTTGACTTTTTTTATATTGCGGTTTAGCCGGTAAATATTCAATAATGTGACTAGCAGCACGGACAAACAAAGAATCGAGAGATTGAAATTGTGATGGATCGAGTAATGAGTGGACTTCTGCTAAAGCTGCTGTATCGCTGATTGTTTGACTATTAAAACTCGCTTCCAAAACTGCCAAGTATCGGGAATCAATTTCCAGTCTGTTACCGATAAGTGTCAAATATCCTGTTTCGCGATCGTCCATTTTTCCATCTGCTGCTGACATCTGATAGCCAAAACTAATCAGCAGCAGTTTTTCCTCCTCAGAAAAACACGCTGTCAGCGCCAGCAACTCCTGGATTTTTTTGTAAATTTGCTGTTCTTCCACGCAGTTAACTATGGGCATTACCAATTGGCGAAAACTGTGGTTAGCGGGGATAAGTTCCATCAAATTCCGCAGTCGCTGCGTTTCCTCAGCGCTAACAGTACCATCGGCATGGATGACTCCCAGCAACACCGTGATCAGCACCGCCAAAAAGAGTACAGGGGGAGTGATGTCTTCTTGGTGCAGTTTTTGCCCAGTCAGTCGCGAAATCAGCTCAAGTGTTTGGGGACTAATTACTGAAGTATCCATTTGCAGAGCTACAGATTTTTTTCTTTACATTACTATAATAGATGAGTTGTTCTCTCGAATGCTACCTCGATAAAAATTGATGATGAACTTTGTATTTCCCGCAGCGATACAGGCTGGAATAGAGGCTGGTAAGTACATACAAGTGTTTAACTCCGCTGGAGTGGCGATCGGCATGGTGAGGGATGCAGCGACGGGACAGTTTGCGGCCCATGCTGTGGGCGCGGCCCTCAATAATAGCCAATTTCTGGTTGATGCTATGGGTGTGGCCCTCAATAGTGGCCCTCTCTCCCCCTTAGTATTGCCCATGCAGCTTATCCTGGGCGGCTTCCAGATGCACCAAACGCACAAGGGCTTTAAAGCCGTCGAAATGGGCTTTCAAGCCGTCCAAGCCAGTATGGGGGTGCTGCAAGTGACAACAGCCGCCATTGGTGTCGGAACTTTCGCCGGGGTAGCCTTGTCAGCGGTGAATTTGCACCAAATATTGAAACTAAAAAAAGCGGTAGAGAGGCTGGACGCTAAAGTAGACAAAGGATTCATCGATTTAGGAAAACTTATGAAAAGCGAAAGCGCGGCAATTAAGAAATTAATTGCCGAAGCGGTTGCAGATATAAAATTTGACCACCATCGCCTAGTTTTAGGGGAGGCTTACGAGACATTTAATGGAGCAATTCAACGAATGCGATCGGCTTTGCTAGTGCCAGATATCAACGGCCGCAACGCTGAAATTGTTGCAGCGCGGGGGATGCTGTTTAAAGCTTTAGCAACATACAGAAACCCGCATTTGTTAGCAGAAACTTGTGCGGCGGGACAGTTGCGTCGGTTAGAGTGCAGTTGGGCGATCGAGCAAAGTATTATCGCGACTTATCAGGTGCAAAATGAGTTTGGTGCTGCGGGCGATCGTATTTCTCAACTGCAACAACAAATCCGTCAAGATGGCTTAACAGTAATTGCCGGCTGCGACTCTGAGGACGAACTAGATTTTCTGTTTCCTGAAATCACGCGAATTCACAATCACGATTTAGCCGCATTAGACATTTGGCAAAATCAGATTGACTGGATGAATGCTTTGCCCCCAAGTGAGTTAAAGCAGTTACAAAGTGCGGATTTAAGTAAATCTGACTCGGCTGTTAAGGTGGAGAAAAACTCAGCCGCGACAGCTTTAGCAATACCAGACGAACAGTTATTTTATGAAAATTTGCGGCCCAAGTCTCATTTTTATGCGCTTCGCACTCAATTGGAACTGATGCTCGATCGGCAGCGACGTGAAGATTACGAAGATTATATCATTGAGCAAGGGCAAATAACATCTCATAAAAGTTTAGTATCGTCGAATTTGGAAAAAGCCTCTGATTTGGCTGTTGCTAATCTTTTTTGGTACTTCAGAGTCCGGGATGAATCGGAAGACGAATCCGAATTAGATGCTGATGAAACTACAACTGCTACCGTTGTTGCAGAATCTTTTTCAAATGATAAGGTTAAGCAGCAAATTTATGAAAAACTCAAAGCGGTTGTTGCCAAGCAGCTAGAAGTTGATGCAAGTGAAGTCACCATCAACGCTAATTTTGCCAATGATTTAGGAGCCGATTCTCTCGATGCAGTAGAGCTAACTATGGCGATCGAGGAGGAATTCGACATTGAAATTCCCGATGAAGCTGCGGAGAATATAGAAACAGTTCAACAGGCTGTTGATTACATTTACAAAAAACTTACTGCTTAAAAAGCAAAGACAGTAACCAAGTTCAAATTCCTGAAACAGAAGAAAGCACTAGAAACAAATCAAGCTTTCATGTAATACCAACTCAGAAGAGCGATCGGTGTAGGGACACTCAAGCGTGCCCATTGGTGTCAACTTAAGGTCAAATCCTGTCAGAGACAGTTGTTTGACGATTAGGCCCAGATCCCCCCGCATTCTTGCCNNTTTAGGGGGATCTAGACTTAGGTAAAAGCGATAGATACCAACGGTTTCAGTCTTAAGTTGACACCTATGGGCACGCTTGAGTGTCCCTACCAAAAATTGTACGAGCCATGTCATTCTTATTCCAACAATAATCAAAGAAAATGAAGTCTAAATCAGTTACGCAAATCAGTGGTATTCCCGGTCAATTAGTCGGTTTAGTTCCCGTCCGAACCAGTGGAACAGGAACTCTTAAAATTGTTGGAGACACCTTACAAGGAAATTTCAATTCATTTTTTGACTTAGAAATCAAAGAAATTATCATTCCCATTCAAAATGTCAAAGCAGTTGAAATTGGGGAAGGCTGTACTTGGTGGCTGCTCGTACTCGGAATTTTAACCCTCGGTTTCTTCTTCATTGGTATTATCTTCATTGTGTTAGCTTTTGTCGTAAAACAGCGTTATATTGCCATTTACACGAGTAGAAATAATCTCATTCTGTTTTGTACAAAAAATGATAAAATTAACCAGTTTCGGAACGAAGTTATAGAAGCTTGTCGTCCTAAACCTACCTATATTCCCCGCTCCTCTCAGTCTCCACCAGCACCACCTTCTTTAGCCAAAGTGATTGACACTTAGCTAAATTTAACAGGGCGATCGCTATTTATACCAAAGTGCGATCGATCGGATTTTATTGAGATTAGTCCTGGACGCACTAATCACCTAAATTATGTCATTCTGAGGGTCGCGAAGAATCTCAAACCTTTGCCACACCGTTACCATGCGTAAGTCCTGTAGAGCCAAAAGTGCGATCGCTACTTTTATTTAGGAAAGCACAAAGCGCGGTTGGAACAAAAAAGTTAGGGAAATACAGTTTAAGGAGTAAAAATCTAATGCAACTAATTTTGGCAGAATTTTGTGGACGCTGGGGCTGTTCTTGGTGGGAGAACATGATCACCATCATCTTGGTTAGTCTGAAGGGTAAGGGTGCTGTAATATTGCTGGGATTATTGCTGATACCGATAGTTTTGGTGGTGCTAATATTGCTAGTATGCTTGATGCCAGCTTTTGAATTTATTGCTAGTTTTGGGAGAGACAAACAAGATATCAAAAACCCAAACAATTCTCAGGAACAAGACCAAACCATTTTATCAGCAGGAGCTAAGTTTGTCGGTCGTAAAGGAGCTAAATATTTGGGTCGTAAATTGAGAGAAATAAACAAACATGAAGATGTCAAATCTCAGGAATAATACCAATTATATCTGAAGTTGCATATAGCAATCCTCAATCATTTGCGTAATTATTGTAGGGGCAATCCGACCCCTACTCCCCGTGGTTGCCCCGATAGATATGGGGTAGGCACGGGGGCACTACCCCTACAAATTTATCTGAATCATTTAGGATTGCTATAGAATGAAGATGCTGTTTAGAAGTCATTAGTTATGGCACGTCAACTGATTGTGGCGATCGCAGAAAGTGCAAAGAGAAGGCTCGCAACAACTAAAAAACAGCCGCACCGCCAGTCAGAAAGAACGCTTGCAAATGTTGTGGTGATGATGGCGTTTGGGGTGAAACCTTACGCACCGGTACTCTGGAAGCGTGACAATTTTTGGCTGTACGGGGTGGTTGAACCCTTGAGTGGTTGGCATTTTTGTCAAGAATAAGTCAGCCTTAATACCAATTTGGAGATCCCCCTAGGGCGTGTTTTCAAAGTCTATATTTACCTGTCTGTTGCGAAGAAGATCCCCCCC
>DPLL01000447.1 GCA_003542015.1 Microcoleaceae cyanobacterium UBA9251
CCTACCCCGATTAATTGTAGGGACACTCCAAGAGCCGTGTCCTGACTGTGGGTAGCCGGAGATCCCGCCAAAACTATTTAAAATCTCCTAAAGATTGGCCGCACAAACTGCCGCTCCAATTAACCCTACATTGCTATTCAAAACAACACGAACTGGTATCATTTCTAATAGCGAATCCATCCGCCCTTTGTGAGTAAAAGCCCGCATAAAACCGCCTTCTTGAATCAATGGCAAAATCTTAGCGGCAATGCCACCAGCTATATACAAACCACCGTAAGGTAAAAGTGTCACAGCCATATTTCCCGCCACAGCGCCGTAAGCTTCTACAAACATTTGCATGGTTTGTTCGGAAAGCCGATCGCACTTTTCCAGTGCCGCCGTTGCAATTGTCGCTCCCGGATCGACAGTCTTTTCAGTTTTCCCCATCTCTTCTTCCCATTTTTTAATAATTTGCCCTACCTCCGGCGATTCAGGAGCAAATTTTCTGTCCCGCAAAAACTGGTAAATTGCCACAATTCCCTGTCCCGAAACCACTCGCTCGATCGATATTCTTTGAATGTCGTGTTTTGCTAACAAATATTTCAGCAATTGAAACTCCAACTCCGATCGAGGAGCAAAATCACCGTGTCCCCCTTCGGAAGAAAAAACTTTCACCCCATTTGCTTCAGGAATTGCAAAACATTTGCCCAAACCAGTCCCCGCACCAATAACAGCAATTGGAGCGTTTTGTCGGGGTTTTCCCACTTGCAAAGTATGCAAATCTGTAGCATCCAAACCGCACACGCCGTAGCCGACTGCGACAAAATCATTAATTAAACTAACGTGGGATATTCCTAATTCCTGTTCCAGACGCTTCGCATCTAGCAGCCAAGGCAAATTAGTCAGTTTTGCTGTATTGTTGACTACCGGGCCTGCGATCGCAAAACAAGCTTTTTCAGGTACTGGAACAAAGTCCAGTTTAGCAGCAGTTGCCGTCAAAAACTGCTGCACCATCGGCACTAAATCAGGAAATTCCCCACTCGAATAGCGAAACTCATAAAGAGCTTTCATTTCACCCTCAACAGTCCTTTCTACTAAGCGCAAAATTGTCTTAGTTCCGCCAATGTCGCCCGCTAATAATAATCCCATAAATCTCCGATTAAACCAATTTTTTTTGAGGTTGGGCGGAGCGAAGCGTAGGGTTCACTTCGTTCTACCCAACCTACTCATCACTACTAATCACTATTAACAACTACAGTCCTGGACGCAGCTATTGTGTCTGTCATGCGCTCCTTCACAATCCTGAGCCTTGCGAAGGATCAGGAAAACGCAGTGTCGTGAAGCATCTCCGAGATTCTTCACTTCGCAAAGCCTACGCTCAGAATGACAGAATTACGTTGAAATGCGTCCAGGACTAAACGATTGTCGCACCGCTATTCAACAATAGAAGTCTCACAAATGACAGATAACACTGCCAATTTAACCGCCCGTCCTCTGAATTGCTAACCAAGCCCTCAGCACCTCAGCCACTGTCCAAGCTTGTGCAGTGCAGCCCCGCGGCTCGAAGGGTGCGTCGCCCTCAAAAATTTCGCCCAAACTGCCAACTCCGCCGGCTAATATATGATGTGCCATCGGTTCGAGCAATTCACGAGCTTGTGCTGGGTCTTTGTATACGTCTAAGTGAGCTAAAACAAAGGGCCCAATTAGCCAGCCCCAAACTGTACCCTGATGATAGGCTCGATCGCGCTGCAACAGATCGCCCCCATATTCGCCCCGATACTGCGCGTCTTCCGGCGAGAGGCTGCGAAGGCCGACAGAAGTGAGCAACTGTTGAGCGCAGGCGTCCACCACACCCCGACACCGATCGGGCGTGAGTAACGGTGTATAGCGGTGGGTTTCCTTGACCCGCAATCCCCTTGCTAATAAAGAGTTCGGAGACTGATCCCCAGTTAATAGAGGCAGCGACACGGCGAATATTTGGTTGGGTCGCCGTCGGGGATCGTGTCCGTCTGGGCCGTCCAGAACGTCGTAACAGTAACCTGTGGCATCGTTCCAGAAACGAGTGAATCCCGCGGCCGTGCGATCGGCCAATTTTTGGTATTCATAGTGAGGTTGGCCCAATTTTTGAGCAAAACTTACCATTGCTTGTATAGCATTGTACCAAAGAGCGCTGATTTCGATCGGCTTACCAATCCGGGGAGTCACCACCCAATCGCCGACTTTCGCGTCCATCCAAGTCAGTTGCACGCCAGTTTCGCCGGCGTAGATTAAACCGTCGTCTGGATCGAGGTGGATGTTATACCGAGTGCCTTTTAGGTGCCAATCGACAATCTCACATAGTATCGGCCAGAGTTCGCTCAAAAGTCGATCGTCCCGGGTGGCGTAGTAGTAAGCGCGAATTGCCTCAAAGTACCACAGTGTCGCGTCTACGGTGTTGTATTCTGGTACACCACCAGCATCGGGAAAGCGGTTTGGCAACATCCCTCCATCGACATACCGGGCAAAAGTCCGCAAGATCGATCGAGCAATGTCCGATCGCCCAGTACAGATTGTGAGGCCGGGCAGGGCGATCATCGTATCCCGCCCCCAGTCGCTGAACCAGGGATATCCGGCGATGATCGTTTTGCCCTCCGGTTCCTCTGGTAGCGGGCGGCTGACGATAAATTGGTCGGCGGCTAGCACTAAGTGAGCGATCCAATCGGGAGTTTTGCTCACATTTGACCATTTTTCCAGCACTTCTTGGTCATAAGTGCGACGGAGTTCTAAAGCGATATCGCCGTTTAACTGGGGATTTTTCTCTGTGCTGGCTATCAAAGTCAGAGAGTTTCCCGGTGCGATCGCAAAATGGAAAGTCGCTGCGTGCAGATGAGCCTCACAACACTCCAATCCGCGCTGCCTTTCTGCTGGGAGGTCAAATCCGTAGTGCCAATTGTATAAGGGCGTAGAAACTCGGAATTTNNCAAACCCCTTTTTCCAAGGTTTCTAGGCTCATCTGCCAGTCGCTTGCCCTAGTGATGTGGTGGTGGTCACGATAGTTGATCAGGGCCTTGACAGCGAGGGCGATCGGTTTTGAGCCGCGGTGCAAGCGATATTGAATATACGTTGTGTTAGCACTTTGTTGCATCCAAATCCGCTTTTCCAGGATAGCGTCCGCGAGAGCAAACCTCCAAACTGGCGTAGTGCCTTCGAGGTGAAAGCTTTCGATGTACTTGTAGCCCTGGGGTTCGATCGTCCCGTCGGCCCAGCGGTTTGTATAAAGAGGGTAGGGGCGATCGTTATACATAGCCGTTGCGTCCAGCTTGGCGAGCATCAAAGTGCGTCCCAGCGGGGGTTTGAGGGCGGCTACCAGTAGACCGTGATAGCGCCTAGTGAGCAGACCCGCGATCGTCCCGCTAGCATAACCGCCGATCCCGTTTGTGACCAACCACTCGCGAGACTGGGCCGAGTCTAGATTGCAGCAGATTTCCCGTCCAAAAGCAATAACCATAAAAGCACACTCGTGGTGAATTGCGATCTACCGAAAGGTAGATTTTACACATTAGATAAACCAGGAATTTTTACCCTTGCAGACGACTAATTTCGCTAACGGGCTAAACAGATTCATGCTTTAATTGAGATGGAGCCAACCGCTAATTTTGACTCTTTGCGACAATTCTAACCGTTGCTCTGTCTAAAGTCTGAATTATGTCATTCTGAACAAAGCGAAGAATCTCAGATTTTCAGTTTGAATATTGTAGGGTGCATCAGGTGCGTTTCTTCAACGATTATTGAAGGTTTAAAAAATTGACGCACCTTACCAATTGCGACAAGTGCGTAATTCCTATCTAATTTTCATAGAACTGACGTAGTATGTACACTTTTGTTAGGATCTGAGATTCTTCGCGACCCTCAGAATGACAGAATTACGTAGGTCTTGCGTAACTCCTGTTTCAGTTATACCACAAACCTATTTTATAAGGAGAATAACTCAAAATGAAGATAGGAGCAAACTACCTGGGCAACAATCAATGCGAATTTACCGTTTGGGCACCCACCCTTAAACAAGTAGCAGTCCAAATTACTTCCCCAGACAAACGCCTGATCCCCATGCAACAATCCGCCACAGGTTATTGGCAAACCACAGCTACAGACATCCCACCCGGAACCCTTTACACCTACCAACTCGAATCAAAAAATAACTGGCCAGATCCCGCATCAAAATATCAACCCCAAGGCGTACACTGCCCTTCCCAAGTAATAGATGAAAACGCCTTTACCTGGAATGACACAGACTGGAAAGGCGTAGTCCTATCAGAAATGATCATCTATGAATTACACGTCGGAACCTTCACCCAAGCAGGAACATTTGCAGCAATAATTCCCCAACTAAACCAACTCAAAGAACTGGGAATCAACGCCATAGAAATCATGCCAGTCGCCCAATTTCCCGGCGAGCGAAACTGGGGCTACGACGGCGTATATCCCTACGCCGTCCAGAACTCCTACGGCGGCCCCGAAGGCTTCAAAAAACTCATCAACGCCTGCCACAAACAAGGCATCTCAGTAATTCTTGATGTCGTTTTCAACCACCTCGGCCCCGAAGGAAACTATCTCAGTCAATTTGCTCCTTACTTTACATCAAAATATGGATCAATTTGGGGAACTCCCCTCAACTTCGACGACGAATACAGCGATGAAGTCCGCAACTACTTTATTGAAAACGCCCTGTACTGGTTTCGAGACTATCACATCGACGCCCTGAGACTCGACGCAATTCAAGCAATATTTGAAGTAAGTGCCAGACCGTTTTTGCAAGAACTAGCCGATGCAACCTGCGACATTTCTCAACAGCTAGGAAGGCAACTTTATCTAATAGCAGAAAGTGACTTAAATGATGTCCGCGTTTTGCGTTCAAAAGAACTCGGCGGTTTCGGACTAGACGCCCAGTGGTGCGACGATTTCCACCACGCACTGCACGCACTACTCACCGGAGAAAATGACCGATACTACCAAGACTTCGGCAAGTGCGAACACTTAGAAAAAGCCTTCAAAGAAAGCTTTGTTTACTCCGGCCAATACGCCCCCGACAGAAAGCGAAAACACGGCAATTCTGCCAAGGATCAACCAGCCCATCAATTCGTCGTATTTTCCCAAACCCACGACCAAATCGGCAACCGCATTTTGGGAGACAGACTGTCAAAAATAGTAGACTTTGAAGGACTCAAACTTGCCGCAGGCACTGTCTTAATTTCTCCCTACATTCCCTTCCTATTTATGGGAGAAGAATACGGAGAATCAGCACCGTTTTTGTACTTCGTTTCCCACTCGGACGAGAACCTAATTGAAGCTATCCGTAAACACAAACAACAAGAATTTCAAATCTTTGAAGGCCGAGGCGAATTTCAAGACCCCCAGAGTCCAGAGAGTTTCCAAAAGTGCAAGTTGAATTGGGAAAAACCAAGAGAAGGCAAACATAAAATCCTCTGGGAATGGCATCAGCATTTAATTCAACTGCGGCGCACAATACCAGCCCTTAAAAAACTGGATAAAACCAGCCTAGAAGTGTCCAGCATCGAAGCAGAAAAAATATTATTTCTACGTCGCTGGACAGATGACAGTCAGATATTCTGCATTCTAAACTTCAACAAACAACAGGTCGATTTTACCGCTGCACTTCCTCAAGGCAATTGGAAAAAGATTTTAGACTCTGTTGATGCAAAATGGATGGGTGCAGGTTCAACCTTGCCTGAAAAGATAACTTCAGAGCAAGAATTGACCGTCAAACCGCAGAGTTTTGCACTCTATGAATTATAAAAACTGGAAGCAGAGCCTTTAGATAATACTCTTGTCCCCATAATACTCTTGTCCCCCCCTTATT
>DPLL01000444.1 GCA_003542015.1 Microcoleaceae cyanobacterium UBA9251
GAGGGGGGGGACAGGAGTCTTCTCTTTCGTCACCCCCTACTCACACCCTACTCCCTTCTTAAGGGGGATTTAGGGGGATCTAGACTTGGCGTAAAACCCAGATTTTTCAAGAGGATTTTAGTCTTAAGTTGACACAAATGGACACGCTTGAGTGTCCCTACTACTGGGATACGCTGTAACAATAATACAAGATAGCAGATTATACTAATTAATATGCGTTTTAAATTATCCTCCCATGCCAGCCACCCCTGAAAGCCTCCAGAAATTCGTTACCTACTGCCAACAACACATTACAGGCGATGAAAAAGGACAAGCACAAGTATTTTTAGACCGCTTCTTTCGCGCGTTCGGTCATGAAGGGGCATTAGAAGCCGGCGCAACCTATGAGGAACGCATAGAAAAAAGCAGCAAAAAAGGTCAAATGGGATTTGCTGATTTGGTGTGGAAAAAGCACGTTTTGATTGAAATGAAAAAGCGCGGCGAAGATTTGACTAAAAGAGAACACCGCACCCAAACAGAACGCTATTATATTCGCCTCAAAAAAGACGATCGCCCGCGCTATGTGATGATGTGCAATTTTGACGAGTTTCACATTTACGATTTTGATGTTCAGCCAGATGAACCTGTAGACATTATATCCCTAAAGCAATTGCCAGCGCGATCGCCCGCTTTTGCCTTCATGGAATCTACCAGCCGCCGCCCCATATTCAAAAACAACCAAGTCGAGATTACCGAAAAAGCTGCTAGCAGAATGGGGATGCTGCTGGAAATGCTAATTGAACGCGGTAAAGAGCGCAAATTTGCTAAATTTAATCAGTTTCAGGCCCAGCGATTTGTGTTGCAGTGCGTCTTAGCAATGTTTGCCGAAGATCGGGGACTTTTGCCGCCTGCACTCTTTACTCGCTGCGTCAAAGATTGTCTGGAAGGAGCAAGTTCTTATGATGTCTTGGGCGGCTTATTTCAAGCAATGAATCAGCAGGGAATTACCCCCGCAGGACGTTATGAAGGAGTCGAGTATTTCAACGGCGGATTATTTTCGGAAATACATCCCATTGAACTGCAACAGGGAGAGTTGAAAATATTAGAAGTTTGTGCAGAACAAAATTGGAGTCAGGTACGCCCTTCTATTTTTGGTAATATCTTTGAATCAGCTTTGAAAACAGATAAAAAACAGCGCCGCGCCTACGGAATTCACTTTACTACAGAGGGAGACATTCGCCGCATTGTTCTGCCTACAATTAGCTATTACTGGGAAGAGCGAATTAATGCTGCAAATACGGTAGCCAAACTGCAAAATCTGCACCAAGAATTAGGTCGGTATCGCGTCCTAGATCCGGCTTGCGGTTCGGGTAATTTTCTGTATGTAGCTTATCAGGAACTCAAGCAAGTTGAAAAGTTACTTTTAGATAAGCTAAACTTGTGCGACGGTACAAGAGGTTACATGAATTTAGTCACGCCGCAGCAATTTTACGGCATGGATATTAACTCGTTTGCGGTGGAGTTGGCGCGGGTGACGCTGATGATTGGCCGCAAAGTGGCGATCGACAATTTGGGATTGAAAGAACCTTCTTTGCCTTTGGATACTTTGGATAAAAATATTGTCTGTGAGGATGCTTTATTTACTGATTGGGTAAAGGCTGACGCGATTATCGGGAATCCCCCATTTTTAGGCGGAAAGCACATGAGGATTGCGCTGGGAGACGAATATATTGACCGCGTGTTTAAACGTTTTCCCGATGTGAAAGATTCGGTTGATTTTTGTGCTTATTGGTTTCGCATTGCTCACAATAATTTAGAACTAAATGGCAGGGCTGGTTTAGTTGCTACTAATTCAATTAGTCAAGGTAAAAGTCGCGCTGCTGCTTTAGATTATGTCGCGCAAAATGGCGGTCACATTTATGCAGCAGTTTCTACTCAGCCTTGGTCTGGGGAAGCTAAAGTTCACGTTAGTTTGATTAACTGGAGCAAGGAAAAACCGAAAGTTTACTATTTAGATAATCTCGTGGTTTCAAGTATCAACTCTTCGCTGCAAGCTACGATTGATGTTTCTCAAGCTGCTAGGTTGTCAGCGAACTCAAACAAATGCTTTCAAGGTGTAATTCCGGTGGGCATGGGATTTATCGTTACTCAACAACAGGTTAATGATTGGATTAAAGCTGATGCGAAAAATCAAGAAGTTCTTAAACTTTTTTCAATGGGGGCTAATCTAGCACAAAATCCTAACGGTATGCCGGAACGCTGGATTATTGACTTCAATGATATGAGCATTGAAGAAGCGAGTGAATATATGCTGCCTTTTGAGTATGTGAAAGCTCATGTCAAGCCTGAACGGGATAAGAATCGCAGAGAAGTAACTAAAGTTAATTGGTGGAAATATGGCGAAAAACGACCCGCAATGAGAAGGGCGATCGCCCTTTTATCTCACTACTTCACTGTACCAAGAGTCTCAAAATGCGCTGTCTTCATTCCCGCTCCCGTTAGTTGGCTGCCGGGGGACAAATCAGTAGTTGTTCCCTCAGAAGACTTTTATATTCTGGGCATCCTAACATCTAAAGTTCACCGTACTTGGATGAACGCTCAAAAATCTACACTCAAAGCAGATATCGCATACACCCACAATACCTGCTTTGAAACTTTCCCATTTCCCCAGACACCGAGTGGTCAATTAGTAGAAGAAATTCGGGTAACTGCTGAACAATTGCACCAATACCGCACTCAACAAATGTCAGCGAAACAGTGGGGAATCACCCAACTTTACAATAAGTTTTTTGAAGAGCCAACAAGTCAGCTCTTTAAACTCCATGCTCAGCTCGATCGCCAAGTAATCCAAGCTTACGGATTTACTGATAGTGACAATATCTTAGACCAATTGCTGGCATTAAATCTAGAACTAGCAGAAACCGAAAAACAAGGCGAGCCAATAGTTGGGCCCACGCCCCCAAATTAAGCGCAAATACTAATCGAAATGTAACGAATTTTGTCGTTCTGGGTAAAATCACATAGACTGTTGATACAGATCACAAATCGCCTGGTCTCAAAACCGAGATACTTAATCAGAAACCCTCCAAACTAGGCGGGAAAATAGCGATCCCCGAAACAGAAGAGGTATTTAGCGATCGCCTTGGGAGGACTTGCGATGTTGCTATTTAGTGCCAGTCAATCCCTGGATAGCCAAGCCAAAATTGACAAATATACTGATAAAAACTCGTCGCAGAATGTATCTATGCAGCCAAATTGCCTTAAGCAAATATTCAGTCGGTTGCGGATCGGCCAAAAAATTGGCTATGGCTATGCTTTAGCTATTAGCATAGCTATTTTGGGAACGGGTACGGGAATGAAAGTGGGAGATTATTTCCGCAAACAAGCTCTAATTCAGCTAAATGTTGCTCAGCAGCAACAGGAAATGCTGCAAAATTTCCAAAATAGCGTACTTAAAGCCCGATCGCACGCGGCGAGGCTACCTGCTGTTTTCGGAGACACAGTTCGGTTGAAATACGAAAAAAATCGGTTTTTTCGGGAAATCAATGAGGCGAAAAGCCTAATTTATGAAATTGAATCTTTTGCCATAAAAAATCCCGAGCTGCTAGCAACAGAAAACACCAAGTTGCAGGCGATGTTAAAGAGATATGACACGATCATCGATTACTACGCTCAGCTAATTAAAT
>DPLL01000445.1 GCA_003542015.1 Microcoleaceae cyanobacterium UBA9251
TTATAATATTATTCATTTTTACCGTAAATGGTTGGTGATCCCGCCCCTACAAAAATTTTATGGTAGTTTTCAAGGCTTGTGAAATATTATCAATTACGAATCCGCAATTATTAATTACCAATTACCAATTACCCTTATGTTATATTTAGCTAAAGTACAAAAGAAGGAAATTTTAGGCGAGATAAGTCTGCAATTGCTGGCTTGTCAAAATGCTGATGATACTTGGGCGATTCTTGTTGAAAAAAAAGTCTTGACATTCCCGACAGATTGTGGTATACAGCTAAATAACTTCCCAACTAATGTCTTAAATGAAGGCGTTTTAGTATTAGCTGATATTGGGGAAAATGGCGAAGTTTTGAAGATGCGATCGGCTACAAACTGGGTACTCCAATTAGTCGATCGGTATTTGACAACAGGTATTACACCAGATTTTTTGCAGCTAGAAGCTGAGAAAGCAGAAGAGTGGCCCCAATCTCTCACTTTGCAAAGTCAAGCATTATCTCGTCGTTTCATTGAAGTAGAAGCCCGCCGAGAACAAATTCAAACTTTAGAAGCAAAACTTCAGAAAACAAAATTTGAACCCGCCGCATAGAATTCCGATCCTCCACAAACAAAGTCCCAGCAGAGTGGGACTAAGATAATAGAAGCAATATCATTGGGCTAAAGAATTTTGGATTTCAGCCAAGCGGCGGGGAGACACTGCAATTTCTGAGAATTGGTAACGTAGGCCCGCTTCTGGAACACGTCGTACTGATTCCGTTCGATCGCATTTAAGATTCTGCTATAAAGCATGGTAGCAGCCCAAACAGTCCAGCGGATATCGGGACTGAGCACTTTGATTCCCGGTTCGGCGCTAGTATATAATTTGCGAGCTCGCTGAATTTGAAAGCGCATCAATTCCCGCCAGCGGTTGTCAATTACACCGTTGAATAAATCTGCTTCGGTATAGTTAAACAGCGCTAAGTCTTCTAAGGGAATGTAAATGCGGCCACGGCGGGCGTCTTCTCCGACATCGCGCAAAATGTTAGTTAACTGTTTGGCGATACCAAGAGAGATGGCCTCTTCTTTGGGAATTTGACTGTCCCAATGCCAATTCCAGTTAGCAGCGGAGTTCGATTCGTCCACACCCATCACAGACATCGACATCATCCCGACAGTACCGGCTACCCGATAACAATAAAGATTGAGCTCTTCAAAAGTTTCGTAGCGGCTGCGGTACAAGTCCATTTGCTGGCCCGCAATCATTTCCCGAAACGGTTGAATGTCGATCGGGAAACGAGAAAGCGTATCCACCAAAGCTACGTCTAAATCGTCGTGGGGGTGGCCGGCAAACACCGATTCTAGGCGTTTTTCCCACAAATTGAGGGTTTCAGGGGTTGTGGCATCAGAGCCCGGCCCGTCTACAAGTTCGTCGGTGCGGCGGCACCAGACGTAAATCGCCCAGATAGCCCGACGCTTGGCTTCGGGCATGAGTTGAGTGCCTAAATAAAAATTTTTGGCATAACTCGCGGTGACTTGGCGACAGAGTTCGTAGGATTCATCCAAAGAAGCCAGAGTTCTCATGCACTGGAGTTTTGACAGTTGCAGCATCCGAGAATAAGAAATTTAAAGATTAGAATTGACACTCCCCCGTTTAGAAAACGGGAGATTCTTTTACGTCTTTATGAAAAATTCTTAATTTTTCATTTTTTATTGGCCGTTGAAATAGCCTGCGCTGTCAGCTTACCAGAAAGCACGGCACCTTCCATACTCGCAAGATAACGTTGCATTGTATAATCCCCCGTTAGAAAGAAATTGCTAATGGGAGTTGTTTGCGAGGGACGGCACTCCTGGCGGCCGGGAGTGGCTTTGTAGACGGAACGAGGGGTTTTGACTACGTGATATTTGAGCACTTTTGCCGGTTCTGGGATTTGATCGGGAAAGAGTTTTTCTAACTCGACCATTGTGGCTGCGACGATATCTTCGTCAGATTTGCCGATCCAGTCTTTGGCTGGTGCGAGTACCAGTTCCAGCATGGATTTGTCTGGGTTGGCATATTCGCGGCAGGTGTTGCTCATGTCGGCGTAGACGCTCAACAAGGGCGATCGCGAGAACAGCAAATGGTCGATGTCAGTTAATTTGCGATCGAACCACAAGTGTACATTGATCACGGGTACTCCCTCCAAACCTTCGAGCTGTTTGAAATAGTCCATTTTGCCCCAAGGTTCCGGCATCATCAGCTTCAGCGGGTCAACCGGCATCGCAGAAACGTAAATATCGGCGGTCAGAATTTCTGACTCGGCCCCTTTTACCCCGCGAATGTCGAAGCCGCGCACGGTGTTGTCATCGTTGAGCAAAAACTCCCCGATGGGTGCATTCAACCGGACTTCGCCACCGCGCTCAGTTATGTAGTCTACCATCGGCTGACACAACCTCTCTGTGGGGGGGCCGTCTAAAAAAGCCATTTTCGAGCCTTTTTTCTCTTGCAAGAAGCGGTTGAGGGCTGTCAGCAGAATGGTTGCGGATATTTCGTGAGGATCAATGAAGTTGAGCGCCTTAGACATGGCGATGAATACTTCTTTTTCGACTCTGGGGGGGACATTTTGCTTTTTCAGCCACTCGGAAAAGGAGTATTTGTCCATTGCTTCGACGTATTTTTGACCCTGAAGCATGGCTGGAATCAAACCGATGCCAAAACTGATTTTTTCGGGCCAAGTGAGCATATCGTTGTTTCCCAGGATGGCTGCGACGCCGTTGAAGGGAGCCGGAATGTCGGGAAAGTCAAACCGGGAATAGGTTCCGGGGGTTTCTGGCTGATTGAAAATCATGCTGTGCTGTTTCCATTGCAGCCTATCTTCAATGTCAAGTTCTTTGAAGAGTTGCAGCATATTCGGGTATGCACCAAAGAAGATGTGGAGGCCGGTTTCGTACCAGTCGCCATCTGCATCTTTCCAGGCGGCTACTTTGCCGCCGAGTACATCCCGACTTTCGAGGACGATCGGGGTGTGGCCCGCGTCGGTAAGATATTTAGCGCAGGAAAGTCCTGCTAAGCCTGCTCCGGCGATCGCAACTCGCATCTGATATTACTTGGCCTCTGTGTTCGCTTCGGTTTAATTATACTTTACAAGTTGTTACATTTTTTTGGGAATTGGGGCCGGTGGGGTGCGGGGTGCGGGGCGATCGGGTTCTTAGTTATTTTTTGAGGAAAACTTGCCATGCAGTTGCTATCTTTCGCCCTACGTGCTAGGATTAGTGCACATACATACTAGAGATAAAAACTATGAGCACTTTTGTCAGCGACCAGAATTTAATGCACGAAGCCAAAATTGTCTGGCTTGTAGATATCAGCAAAATGCCTTGGGTGCGAGAGAGCGAAGTAGATTTTTCTACCAGAAAAGGAGTCTCTAAAAAACGTCTTTCAGAGCTTCAGCAAGGTCAAACTTTAGTGGGGTATGCAGAATTAGAAGATGATGCCCCTCCTACTGGAAATCATAGTTTTATCAGACGAATTTTCACACTTCGTGAAAATGACTATGAAGCTTACAAAGTAGATAACCCTACACAGGCATATCATCCTGCTGAAGCAGTGGAACCATTAAGTATAGAGCCAAAACACAAGGGGCTATCTCCGAGTAAGAAATCTCAAATAGCTGTGAGAGTTCCCCGTAGTCTTTTTAGCAAGCTCAAAAGATATGTTCAACAAACGGGCATATCTCAAACTGATGTCATAGTCAGCGCTCTAGCTAGTCATCTAGATTCTGTAGAAGATTTACCAATAATTCAGAGGATACTAGAACTTGAAAAGAGAGTTTCTGTGTTGGAAATCAAGAGCTAATAGATACAGCAATTAGGTCATTTCCATCTATTCTATAGGTGGGTAATGACCACTTGACTGCACAATCTGTATAGACTTTAAACTTAGTGTAAAACGATGGTACAAACAATTCAAGCTCGAAATATTGCGCTGAACGATTTGGAAAGCCAATTCAAAATTGAATTAGTCGAGGATGACCAATTTTTCCGAGAGTGGCAAGATAATTTACCAGAAATTAATGATGCTGAAAAACAGCGATTAGACAGAGTGAAAGCAAGTTACAGGAATTTGCTTTCACGTCCCCCGCTACTCGAAAATACAGTCAAAATGGTAGTATTGTCTCCCCTTTTGGATTTAGCAAATTTTTATCTTTCTCCTTTTCACGTTACTTCAGAAAAGTCTGTAGAAATTATTGACGAAGATGAAGGAATGATCGTGAGGGGACAGTTGGATGTTTTGGCTTTGTTTCAGGAGTTTTGGGTAGTAGTTGTCGAGTCCAAGCAAGCGGCGTTTTCTTTGGAAGTAGGGATTCCGCAGTTGCTGGCGTATATGTTAGCTAATCTGAATAGCGATCGACCTACTTACGGATTGTTAATGAATGGGGCAGATTTTCTATTTGTCAAATTAGTTAAGCGAGAAACACCGCAGTATGCTTTTTCTCGGAAGTTTTACCTTTTCAATCCGGGGAATGATTTGTACAGTGTACTGAGTATTTTGAAGCGCCTCGGTAAGTTGAATGTTGGTAATCTGGTTTAGTGGAGGAATCAGAAACCGGGTTTTTGCGAAAATCTTTGGTTTTCACCCGCAGATTCGGTAAAAAACCCGGTTTCTTGACTCACGCGCGAGGTACTCAGAAACCGGGTTTTTGCCAGAAAACTTCGTTACACCGTGCAGAAACGCGAAAAAACCCGGTTTCTTGACTCACCCGCGAAAGGTGCGATAGGCGGCTAATGCTGCTTGTTTCACGGTTTCGGGGACGATCGGAAAAGTAGTCAAAATGTACGCAAATTCTGCGTCGGTTAAGCCGTAAAGGTGGGCGAT
>DPLL01000474.1:0-6155 GCA_003542015.1 Microcoleaceae cyanobacterium UBA9251
AAATTTTAAGGAACGCGATCGCTTTTTTAACCACAAATAGGGGTGGGGTGATGAAGGGCGATCGCACTTTTTGTCATAAAGGGCGATCGCTCTTTTTTCCCATAACTTAAATCTATGGTAGATTCGACGAGACAAAACTGCTGCTTAGTTGACTAGGTGATACACCCGCAACAACACCTAATATTTGATTATTTCCTGCAATTTGGATGACAGTGTTGTTATTAACTGGAATCAGGATTAAGTTGGAGAATGTTAATCCATCTGTTAATGCAATTGTATCAATTCCTACTTGGAAATCCCTGATAGCATCTGCTAGAGAATCAGTAGCTACCGCAGCATTAGTGGGCAGAACAAAAGTATCAACATCTGGCCCGCCAAATAAGATATCTTGACCTAAACCGCCAATGAGAGTGTCATTCCCTATATCTCCATATATTTGATCGTTACCTTTTCCTCCAAAAAGTAAATCGTTGCCTTTTCCGCCAATGATCAAATCGTTAGTCTGATTGCCGTTGATATAATCATCATCTTGATTTCCATAGAGGGTATCGCTTTCGCCAATCCCACCAATGGTATCATTTCCAGTCAAGCCATAGATGAGATCCGGCTCAAAAGTACCAACCAAGTTATCGTTTCCAGGAGTTCCTAAAATTGGAACTTTTTGACCAGGAGTAGAGCCACTACTCCCTATGGGATTAATTGTAAGTGAAGCTTGGCTGTTGAGAGGGTTTGGGTCTGGTTCATTAACAGCCGTGACTGCTGCTAGATTTGTAATTGAAATAGGCGCAGTGACAGTTGCTGTAAGTTTTAAAGTCCGGGTGAGATTATCTTTCATGTTGCCTACATCCCAGACACCTTTACTATTGTCATAACGACCTTGTTCAGGTGTAGCGGATACAAAATTCAGTCCGGGAGGTAATAGGCTAGTAATATTGATGCTACTCGCAACACCCGCTCCCTTGTTTGTTAAAGCTAGAGTGATATTAACTTGCTCTCCAACATTTGGATTAGGGTTGTCCACTGTCTGAATCAACTCTAGATCAGCGGGGTCGGGATTTTTAGAATTAACTCTTGTCCGCTGAATTAGAGTATTATTAACCGACTCTGAATCAGCTTCTTTGCTGGTAACGCTGGCATTATTACTGAAAGTTCCCGCTGCGATGGAAGTGGCATTAATAGTGACTATTGCCGATTCACCAGTGTTTAAATCACCCAATTCAGCAGTAATAATTCCATTGTTGTTTTCGGGGGTTCCACCCTTACTAGAGGTAGCAGAAACATCTTTCAATCCAGATGGCAATTCATTAGTGAAAGTGACACCTGTAGCTTGAGTCGGACTATTATTGGTGACAGTTAGGCTGTAAGTAAGTTTATCTCCTAGATTTACGGTGGTAGGAGTTCCAGTTGCGCTAATGCTAAGGTCAGTAGAAATTGGCTTGACTGATGTAGTAAGAACAGCGATATCGTTTGTAGCATCAGGATCGAAAGTTTTACTCGTCACCTGAGCGCTGCCAGTGATATTTCCTGTTATTGGCGGAGTAACAGTGACGTTGATAGTTTTAGCTTCACCGTTGTTTAAGTTTCCGAGATCAAAGGAGAGTTTATTTCCTGACTTTTGAGTGGGATTGACACTAGCAGAAACGAATTCTACTCCCTCTGGCAATGTGTCTGCAAGAGTTACTTCTTTGGCGTTACTCGTTCCTTTATTGGTGACGGTGACAGTGTAGGTTAAGTTATTCCCAACTGTCGTGGTATCTGCATTGGCTGTTTTGGTAACAGATAAATCTGCTGCTTCACTAACTCGCACAGGATTCGGAGAGTAGCTGAAAACTGGTGGGTTATTGTCATCTACTACCATTGCGTAGATGTAGTAATCTCCGGCGGGTACGCCTTCAGTGTTCCAAGTGAAACTACCAGTACCGTCCGTTTCATCAAGATCATTTTTGATTAAGATCCCATTAAATCCCTGGCTATCAGTGTCGTAGAAGAAGCTTACTTTAGCATTAGAATCTGGGTCAAAAGCGTTGTAGTTAATGGTAACGTTTTGCCCACTGGTATCTGTAGGCAAACTACTGATTTTTCGCTCATTAACATCTGTAGCTACATTAGTGACTTGAACAGTAGGAGCTTTGGAATCTCGGAAAGCACTATATTGTACGTTACCTAAACCAGCGGGGTTTGCTACCTTGATATCCCAAATTCCTGATGTAGGATTCGGTACAATAATGGCTTTAGTGGTGGAAGTGCTGAGAGCAGGAACAATGGCAATGCTATTAGCGGAAAATTCGGACTCGTTTATGATTGCGCCGTTAGGCGTTTTAACTTGAACTGGTACGTTGGTGGTAGCAGTATCCCAGTTAGCATTCATAATCAGCCACTGAGTGTTTGGAGTAATGGTGAAGCTACTCGTTTTAGGTAAGGCATTGCCAAGAGAAGCCTGAACTTGCAGACTACCATCTTTTGGAGGTGCCAAAAAAACTTTAACTGTAGCGTCAGGTGTTATTACTATTGGATCTATGGGAGGAAATCCAGGTAATGAAGGAATAGGAATTACTACTGATGGTAGCTTGCCATAGGCTTGAATAAGGTCATCAGAGAAATCATTGTTATTAGTGTAATCTATTCTAAATTCACCGTCTGCTAAAGGCACACCTCCAAAATTAACTTTACCCAAAAGAGGTGCATCGATATTAATTTCGGGAAATTTTACATTGCCCGTTCCCTGTGCATTAAAGTTCAAATTAGAATCTGTTTGCAATTTTAACTTACCTTTAATGAAATCTCCTAAAATAGACACATTGAGACCTTTTTCACCACTACTAAGAGTTTTTTTACTCCAGTTTAATTCTAACTGTCCATTTCCTTCAACTACTCCTGCATTTTTCTTTTTATCACTAATGAGTTTGATTCCTCCGTCTAGTGTAAAACTATCTTTATTAATCTTGAAACCTGCATCAATGTCAACAAGTTGACCAGAAAATTCACCGCCGGCCCAGTCAGGTAATTTTAGTGATGGTGGCTTAGGCAAGCTATCAGTGACATTGACTTTTAGACCAAAATCAAGCTTTTGAAGTTCGCCAATATCTAGTTTTTCAACAGCAGCAATATTACCTAGAGTACCCTGTATTTTCTGCAAAGAGAAGCCTGTTGTTCCAATGGGGATATTAAGACCATCTGCACCTAAAGTAGCAGAGTCAAGTTTTTTGTCTTTAAGACCAACCCCTGCAACAATTCCTTTCTCGATAACAGGAAAAAATATTACCCCTTCCCCTTCAACTTTTTTCTCGATTGTATCAATCGATAGCTTAGTCTCTTTAAGTTTAAGGAGATTAGGTATGATTGGTAGTTCTGGTATATAAAGCTCACCTTTGACATCAATACCGCTCTTACTAATCTGGATAAAGTTGTCATTTGTAAAGTTAGCACTCACGTTAAATAGCTTTGGCAGACTGACGGTACCTTGAAGCTTCAATGTATCATTAGGCTGTACATATTTCATAGCCAAGTCGATCGGCTTGATATCAATCAGATCGAGTAGATTCAAATCTAGCTTGGGTAAGAGAACGCTCTCGCTCTGGCGAGATTGAAAATCAGAGCTAGCTTCGTTGAAAGTCTTTACAATTTCCGACAATCCAGTGCCGAAGTTGTTAATAGCTCCTCCAGTAATACTAGCTACAGTTCCTGTCGTTTTTCTAGCGGCTTCAGTAGTGCCTCGAAACAGTAGTAATGGTGGTACAAATGCTAATGACTTGAAATTTCCTGGTGCCAAACGAGCAAGTGCCCCTGTAACCAGACCTATAGAAGATGTATATTCTGGATCTACGTAAGCAAAGAAAGGGTCACTCAGCCAGTTTGTAGAACCATTATTAACTACTGTTCTTACATCCCCTGGTTTAACTACATTTTTGTTTTTGCCATCGGCTGAGGGTTTGTCATAGGTTGGATTATCGTAATTTACCTCCTGAGTCAAAACGGGTAGTAAATGATTGTTAAAAATGTTAAAAGGGTTCAAGTCAAAGAAATCTCTAAGTTGAAACTTTCCTGGTACATACGCTTCACCAGCTAAACTGACAATATCCCCGGAAACAATGTAATGATTGACATTTGAGACATTCTGTGGATTAAAATTGTTTACAAAATTTCTGCCAATACCAGGTGAATTGAAGGTTACTACTTCTCCTAACTTGCCACCTCGGTTTGTGAAATCAGCCGCAAATAGTTGGGTTAATGCGCCTCCCAAACTGTGACCAGTAATATCAGGTGCTAAAAGATTGGGATTTTTATTCTGATCTTTGCTAATCTCAGATAACCATTCAATGGGTGCTATCCGATTTTCATTGTATTGGTTGAACCCAACGCTTTCAGGAACAGCATCGGCAAAAACGTCCTTGAAAACATCAGAATTATCAAATTGTGTTTGTGTTCCCCGAATTGCTAGAAGTGGAGCATCCCCGCGAGTTGATGTCAATCCCAGGGCAAAAAAACCTGTCTTTGTTGTGTTTGTATCGTCAAAAACTCGATCTACTTTGTAGCCGTTAACGATATCTTGAAACCGCTTTCCATCGTAAATACTACTGACATCCTGCCCTAATAATTGCTGCCACGTTTGCTCTCCTATCTTATTACCATTACTATCTAAAGTAGTTTTACCAGCTTTGTAAGCAACATCTTTGGCAAAAAATTCGTATTTTGCATCCTTGCTAATGTTTGATGAAGTAGGAGAAGTGTTAGGGGTGGTAGTTGAGTTTGGTGGGGTTGTGTTAGGATTGGTAGTCGAGTTTGGTGGGGTTGTGTTAGGGGTGTTAGGTGTGGTAGTGCCGATCGGTGTCGAGGTAATAGAGGAATTAACAGTATAATCCCATAAAGTATCTAGGTTATTTGTAGTAAGTATTGATTTGACTTGCTCTGAATTACCACTGAATGGAACTTTTACAATCTTAGGCGTTGGATTGTCTTCGACTGTACCTCCTGTGCTTTCAAATCCAGAATCAAATATTACCTTCCCTTCATAAACTAGCTGTAAGCTATCAGGAATATTAAAAGTCCTGTACGAAAGGTCGATTGTTCCTTGATTTCCTCCCAAGTTAATGACTTGCGTATCTCCCTCAAAACCACCAACACGCGATTTATAAGGAACATTCATAGTAGATTCGCTGCTTGCAAATCTTGTCAGCAAATTCAAATCGTCTAATTGTGAACTAAGGCTGCTGGATACTAATGAGCGATCGCCCTTAATCTCTTCATCCAGAGGCGCGATCGCACTTACATCCACTGCACTACCCAACAACACATCATCTTTTAGTAACTGCATAATCCCATCTCCACAAAAATATAGTTGCGTCAAAACCAGCAAAGCCCGCCTAGCAAGCCTTCCTAAATGTTTATCAGGGCCTTCCTCTGCTTTTTATGCAAATCGCCCTATTTTTGTAACAAAACTTTACATTGCTCCCAACAGCAGATAAGCTGTATGCCCGATCGCCCGCCAGATTTACCCTAAAACTAGGTAAGCTACGATCGCCCTTAATCTCCCTAGCTTCACCTCCGTAGCTGAAAGCCAGACTCATCACTTCACAATACTCCAGAATCCCTACACTGTATCGGCAAAACGGCTCACCATTTGGCTCAACAAAAAAGGCTCATTTGGCTCATTTGGCTCATTTGGCTCACTTTTTGGCTCACCAGATCGTGTAACATTCTTTACTAACGCACAGTTTCCGTAGAGGAGTCGCAATGGCAGGTTTGCTCAGAGCATCTGAAGAAGGGCTAAAAATCATTGACATGGTGCGACGCAATCTCGGATGGAATAAAACTGAGGATACTTGGTGTCTAGCAGCCTTAGTTTCAACAGCTACCTTAAAGCGGTTTTGGGCGAGAATAGGAATTAGACGAGAGAACTTTATCAATATTTGCCAAGCAGTAGAAATAGAAAACTGGGAATACATTGCTGAAGGCTACAAAATCAAGAAAACAGAGCCACTTTTAGCCGCAGCGATCGCAGATATCCCCCTAGACAACCAAAACGATCGCACTTTCCCCCTCCCCGAAAACTTACCCCCCGTCAGAAATTGGGTACAGCGCACCAAAGAAATCGACACCTTAAAAACCCTAATTGTGGCTCCCCCCCTTACCAACGAATCGCCCACTCTTGCTCCCCC
>DPLL01000474.1:6197-6369 GCA_003542015.1 Microcoleaceae cyanobacterium UBA9251
CCGGAATCGGAAAAACCACCCTCGTCAGCCAACTAATTCGCCAACTCCACACCGAAAAAACCCCCTTCACCAGCGCCGCTTGGCAATCCTTGCAATCCGCAACAGGCAAAGCACCCCCCTGCGATCGCACAATTGACTCCCTGCTATTCACCCTCTCCAACGGCGACATTAC
>DPLL01000426.1 GCA_003542015.1 Microcoleaceae cyanobacterium UBA9251
GTGATTTGTGATTTGTGATTTGTTATTTATTATTTGTTATTTGTTATTTGTTATTTGTTAGTTCCAATGCCCCATGCCCAATGCCCCATGCCCAATTCCCAATTCCCAATTATCAAATCCCAAAAAGAAATTGAATTCGTTTCCGAATTTTCAGAAAGGGAGTTTGTTCCAGAGCATCATCATCTAACAATCCTAAATCTCTCAAAGCTTGCTGGCGTTCCGACAATTTTTGAGCAATTTGATCGGCTAAATTCGGCTGTTCGACTAAAAGTTTCTGCAAGTCGTGGCGTTCCACTACAAACAAAATAGCATCTTCCGTAGTCCGAACAGTCGCCGTTCTCGGAGTCCCCAACAGCAAAGATATTTCCCCAAAAAACTCCCCCTCATGAAGCGTAGCAATATATTTATCGGCTTTTTGAGAAAGAACTTCTACAGCACCCGAAAGAATAATATAAAAAGAATTGCCTGGGTCATTTTCTTTGCATACAACCTGTCCCGCTGGAAACAGTTGTCGGTAGCCGTATTCAATTAACTGCCGCAGTTCTAAATCCGTACATTGTTCAAAATAAGTTACTCGCCGCAACAAATCCCGCAACGTCCAATTATTCAGAGATTTTGGCCCAGTTTTATTAGGCTCTGAAAAGCTGGCATTTGGCTGAGGTTTTGAGTGCTTAGTATGCTGCGGAAAGACTTGGCCGTTAGAAATATCGGTGTCTCTGCTGTCAAAAAAATTACTTAACTCTTGCGGATTTCGCAGCCACAAATCTCGCTGAGGAAAAGGAATTTCGATGCTGCGGTTGCGAAATTCGTAATCAATTAAAAAATTGATTGCACTTTTGATTGCATCGCTTTCCTGGGGCTGGTCAATCCACACTAAAAGGTCAAAGTTTAAAGCATTATCTCCAAATCCGCGAAACCATACTTTCGGAGAAGGATGAGATAAGACATGGGATTCCATCCTTGCAGCCACTAACAGTGCTTCGGTAACTAATACTGGGTCAGTTCCGTAAGCAACGCCCACGGGGATGTGCAAGCGGCATCTGGGGTCTCTATAACTCCAGTTAATAATGTTGGTTTCGACAAACTTAATATTTGGTATAATTACAAAAAGACCGTCAATTGTTTTAATAATTGTGGAGCGGATCGAAATATTTTCTACAGTTCCTAACAAGTTGGCTATTTCAATAAAGTCTCCGACTCTAATTTGCTGCTCGAATAGCAGGGTGAGACCGCTGATAAAGTTGCTGGCTAGATTTTGCAATCCAAAGCCAAAACCAATGCCGACGACACCAGCTAAGACGGTTAGAGAAGTGAGGTTAATGCCAGCACCTTGCAGGACGAATATACAGCCAAAAGTTGCTAAGATATAGCTAATGATGGTAGAAATTGCTTCTCGACTCCCTCGATCTAATCCCATCCGAACTAGCAGGCTGCGCTTGATACCTTCACTGACGATCCGAGCTACAATGAAGGCAAATACAGCTAATACAATTACTTTGACGATCGCGCTGATGGAAAAATGAGTGTCCCCAATATAAAATAACGGGGTTGTCAGCACATCAGACAAATTGTCAAAAAAGCGATCGGCTCCTACAGTAATCCAATTCATTAATATTTGGTAATGGGTAATGGGTAATGGGTCAATCGATTTTAGATTTTAGATTTTAGATTTTAGATTTACCCCACGGATAAATGCGGGGGCTTGAGGATTTTAGATTTGGGATTTTGGATTGATTCCGTCCTGAGTCCTCGAAGGAATAAATCNNGTACCACCTTTGAAATTATTGGTAATGGGTAATGGGTAATTGGCTTTCCAGACACCCAAATCAGTTAAAAACGAATGGAGAGAGCGGATTTTGTAACGAGATGATCTGCGGGATGTCTGGCATTGTGCGCTCTTACCAGCCCAACGGCTCTAGCTTTCGCGGCGTATTCATAGGTGGAAAATTGGTAGAAATTCATTGACAGCAACCTCAAAGTATTGGAAAATTCCAGCAAAATTTAGTTTATCCTTAAGAAGTAAGTCCTTCACAGAACTTAACAAGCTTACCTTACTTGACTTTTATGCAGTGCATCATCAATCGTCGGGCACAGTTTTCGGCGAGTCATCGTTACTGGCTACCGGAGTTGAGCGAAGCCGAGAATTTTGAGCGGTTTGGCCCAACTGCCCGCGCACCGGGACACGGACACAATTACGTTGTTTACGTTTCTATGGTAGGAGAACTCGATGAGTACGGTATGGTGCTGAACTTGTCTGATGTCAAACACGTCATCAAGCGGGAAGTTACCAACCATCTCGATTTTTCCTATCTCAACGAAGCGTGGCCGGAATTTGAGCAGACTCTGCCAACTACCGAAAACATAGCACGCCAAATTTGGCTGCGGCTAGCTCCTCATTTGCCTTTGAGCAAAATTCAATTGTTTGAACATCCAGAACTTTGGGCAGAATATTTAGGAAATGGAATGGAAGCTTATCTGACTCTCAGCACTCATTTTAGCGCCGCCCACCGGTTAGCTCGTCCCGATTTGAGTTTTGCAGAAAACTCGGAAATTTACGGCAAATGTGCTCGTCCTCACGGTCACGGTCATAACTATCATTTAGAGGTGACTGTTAAGGGGGAAATTGATGCGCGTACTGGCATGATTGCCGATTTGGGGGCTTTGCAAAAGGCGGTTGATGATTATGTTGTTGAACCCTTGGATCACACTTTTTTAAATAAGGATATTGCTTATTTTGAGAAGATTGTGCCGACGGCGGAGAATATTGCCGTTTATATTGGGCAATTATTGCGATCGCCCATTCGCGAATTGGGAGCACAATTGCACAAGATCAAGCTGACTGAAAGTCCCAATAATTCCTGTGAAATTTACTGCGCTGATTTAGAGTCAGCGGCGACTGAGAATCAGCAGTTGGCCGCTATTTTAGCAGCAGTGTAAAGTCAAGAATCCTTTTTGTAGGGGCGGTTTCACCAGAATATCGGTCATCAACCAGGTCAAACTTAGTATCGGTTTTCCGTCTGAGTCACAATCTTTTCGATCCCCCCTAACCCCCCTTTTTAAGGGGGGAAAAGAGCGTTCTAAAAGTCCCCTTTTTTAAGGGGGATTTAGGGGGGTCGAGGCTTGGCTCGAAATGAGAGAGACAGAGGGTTTTAGTAATTCGATATAAACCCGTCGCCACGCCATCATCCATTTATACTTATTTGACAAAAATGTTCGCTTGTTTTCCTGATAAATCAGGGGCTGCGCGTATTTTGAAGATAGCATCCCAATCTCTTTCCTGTCGGCTATTTTAACTGCTGGTAGTACGATAGCGAGCGCTGGATAGCTAACAACCAAGCACTAATTTATTCTAGACGAGTTGACGTTTATGCGGGTCTCAAATGTAGCTCTCTTGACTCTGGCTGCCCTAGCATCCCAGAATTTAACTGCTAAGACTAGCGCCACTCCTGCTGCACCAAGCACCACTCCTCAGACGCTGCGGGCTAGCAACTTTGTGGATGAAATCAATAGTACCACACCGCGTCCTGCTGAGTCAATTAGCGCTCCCGAAACGATCGCCAGCGAACAATTTTCGCCGAGGAATTGGGCCAAATCCCAGACTGGTTTGCTGGTTGCTGCTGCATCACCAGAGTTATCTGTCGCAGCCAAAACCAAGGCTAATATTTTTTCTGCATCCGGGGACGAAGTAGCAAAATCTTTACAGGAAACCTGGCTGGCTAAATTAATTGAATCCGGGGTTGAAAGCACTCCCCAATTTCGTGATGGTTTCGATTTTATTGTGGCGCGTGCTGGTGTCAGTGCAGAATCTGAATACAGTTTTAATAGTACCACAACTATTCTGAATGTTTTGCTAATTATTGCGCTCCTATGTCCACCAGTGACAATTGCGTTTTTTTGGTCAATCCGACGGGTAGTAATCCAACAGTTGGTGGCTGACACAAATCAAAGATTACAGGGGATTGGGGTCTTAGAATCAGAGCTAAAAAACTCAACTCAATTAACTCAAAAATTGAGAGATGAATTAGAAGCACAAATCAGTGCAGCTAAACAATCTGTTGATTTTTTAACTAGAGAAAGTGAACTTTCCAAATCTTCGGTAGAGCAAATTGAAACGCTTAAATCTCAATTTATGATGCACCTGCAAGTTTTGCTTACCGAAGTTAACGAAAGAAAAACCCAAATTGTGCAAGAAATTTCCCAAGGGCCCGCAGTTGTTGCACAAGAAGCGGTCAAACTCGCACCTCAACCACAGCTTAATATTTCCGAACAGTCACCAGTTGAATCTGTTGGTAGCGATGGGGAAAATTGGATTGCTGATGATTATATCAAGCAAGGTGAAGGGCTTTATTATGAACAGAATTATGCTCGGGCAGTTGTCTGCTTTGAAAAAGCTATTTTCTTAAATGATAATTTAGATCAGGCTTGGTATTGGTGCGGAAATGTGTTAATAAAGTTACAGCGCCTAGCAGAAGCGATCGCCTGTTATGACCAAGCAATATCTCGGAAATCCGATCGATACGAATCCTGGTATTATAAAGCACATTTGCTGGTCAGATTGCAACGGTACGAAGAGGCGATCGCGTGCTACGAGCGAGCCAGCTCGATCGCTCCCAAAAATTACGCTCCTTGGCACAATATAGCAGCTTTATTGGGCAAATTGCAGCACTACGAAGAAGCCGTTGCTGCTTACGATCGCGCCCTAGCTATCAAAGCAACCGACAGCGAAATTTGGCACAACCGAGGGGCGATGTTAGGGAAACTACAGCAGTATGCACAAGCTGTCGATTCTTACGATCGCGCAATTTCTCTTAATCCCAATAAATACGAAACTTGGTACAATCGAGGCAATATGCTGTGGAAATTGTTCCGCTACGCCGATGCTGTCGTTTCTTACGATCGGGCGATCGGCATCCAGCCTGAAAAATATGAAGTTTGGTACAATAGAGGCGCTGTGCTCGGAAGAATGCAGCGCTATCAAGAAGCGATCGAATCTTACGACAAAGCAATTGCAATTAAATCAAACGACTTTGAATTATGGCACAATCGAGGGGTAGCTTTCGATAAACTGTCCCAGCACTCATCAGCAATTGCATCTTACGAGCAAGCAATTATGATTAAGCCTGACTGTTACGAAACCTGGTTTGGTAAAGGAGAATCCTTAGCAAAATTGCAGCAGAAAGAAGCAGCGATCGCAGCTTATGAAAAAGCGATTGCGATCAAGCCAGAATCCTACGACGCTTGGCGTCATTTGGGGATAGTCTTGTCAGAAGTAAAGCGCTATGAAGAAGCAATGGTAGCCTACGATCGAGCGATCGCCATCCAGCCAGAAAATGCCGAAGCGAGGCGCGATCGAGGCGCAGTTGTATCAGAATTAAAACAGGATACAGACAAAATTGAATCGGGTGAAAAAGAGACTGAAGTTAAGCCAAATTCGGTTGTTCAAAATTCCTAGGTGTCAGGTAATCGGGAGGCGCACTTACAGCCGTCTGCTGTATTTCATCCGATTGAAAACTGCTATAAGTTAGTGACGAGTATTTAACCAGATAATTAGTTGCCGGCGTCAATGGTTGGTAAAACAGCCCATACAGTTATTTACGAGTATTTAACCAGACTTGATATCGGGCAGTTAAATGCTTTTTGTCTAAGGTTTGTCAGCTAAATTTTGCCTCTTTTTCCCGCTCCGTTTGGGGCGGTTTTTTTATGGTAAATTTAGGGAAGCTGCAAACAAGGAGAATAGTTATAGCGATCCTAAATCATTTGCATAATTCTTGTAGGGGCAATCCGACCCCTACTCCCCGTGGTTGCCCAATCCCTCGGAGGGCGGGCACGGGGGCACCGCCCCTACATATCTGCATGAATGATTTAGGATTGCTATATATGTCTGTTCAGCTTCAAAAACGGTTATTTACAGTAAAAGAATATCATTTGATGACTGAGGCTGGTATTCTCTCGGAGGGCGATCGGGTAGAACTAATAGAAGGGGAGATTATTCAAATGGCTGCAATTGGAACTCGTCACGCAAGTTGTGTAAACCGCCTCGCGCGGCGGTTCAGCTTGATTCCCGAAGATCTGGCTACTTTTGCTATCCAAAACCCAGTTAAGTTAACCGATCGCACTGAACCTCAACCGGATGTTGTATTGCTACAACCTCGCGCTGACTACTATGCTACAGCGCATCCAGTACCGTCTGAAGTTTTGCTGTTAATTGAGGTTTCAGATAGTACATTTGATTATGACAGAGATGTGAAAGTATCCATTTACTCTCGTTCTGGGATTCAAGAAGTTTGGCTGGTAGATTTAGTGAAAAATTGTTTGGAAGTTTACCGCCAACCAGACCCTAATGGTTATAGTTTAATGCTCAAGTTTTGGCGCGATCAACAAGTTGCGCCGCTGGCTTTTCCCGAATTTAAAGTGAGCGTTGATTTTATTTTGGCTTAGGGCGATTGAACTTTTTTACGCAATTGTTTTTACCCAATAACCATTTCAAATAAAATGTGCTATCGCCAGATATATAGCGGTTCTCAAAAAAGTGAGGTATGCCCACGGAACCCTATGCCCTATGCCCCATGCCCCATGCCCTATGCCCAGTCGTACCTCATCTTTCTGAGAAAGGCTATAATAGATTTGAATAAGTATAAATCAGCATGAGTTTTAGATATAAATAACAGAGTTCTTGAGGGCCAACCTTTAATTTTCAAATTCAGCAAATTTAAATGTTCATAAAAATCGTGAAATTTCTTGAATTTTTACATATTTAGTCCTGGACGCAGAAACCGGGTTTTTTTAGGGAAATACGGCATCCCGGCTTTTAACGGTCGTGAAAAACCCGGTTTCTTTCGTATTTATGCGTAAGTCCTGATATTTATAAAAATTTCATAAATTTTTAATTTTAGCCAAAGATCAGTGCTACTATTAAAAGCTTAGCTAGGGGTGCCCGAAAATCCGGGCTGAGAAACACCCTTAGAACCTGAGTCTGGGTAATACCAGCGGAGGGAAGCTGTTTATCAAGGAAATAAAATATGCGTACCGAATGGATCGCTAAGCGTAGCGGGCAGAGCAATGTGAGTCAAATGCACTACGCCCGCCAAAGTGTGATTACTGAAGAAATGCACTACGTCGCTAAGCGAGAAAATCTCCCGCCTGAGCTCATCCGCGCTGAAGTGGCGCGGGGACGGATGATTATTCCGGCTAACATCAATCACCCGAATTTGGAACCGATGGCGATCGGCATCGCTTCTAAGTGCAAAGTCAATGCTAATATCGGTGCTTCTCCCAATTCTTCCAACTTGGAAGAAGAAGTTGACAAGCTGAAATTAGCAGTGAAATACGGTGCGGATACAGTCATGGACTTGTCCACCGGTGGTGGTAATCTGGATGAAATTCGCACTACGATTATCAAAGCTTCACCGGTGCCGATCGGAACAGTACCGATTTATCAAGCACTAGAAAGCGTTCATGGTAAGATGGAAAGTCTGACCGCCAATGACTTTCTTCACATCATTGACAAACACGCTCAACAAGGTGTTGATTACCAAACTATTCACGCCGGAATTCTGATTGAGCATTTGCCATTAGTGAAAAATCGCATTACTGGCATTGTCTCTCGCGGCGGTGGCATTTTGGCGCGGTGGATGCTGCATCACCACAAACAAAATCCCCTCTACACTCACTTTAACGACATCATTGAAATCTTCAAAAAATACGATGTTTCGTTTAGTTTGGGAGATTCTCTGCGCCCAGGTTGCACTCACGATGCTTCTGATGCAGCTCAATTAGCTGAACTCAAAACTTTGGGGAATTTAACTCGCAAAGCTTGGGAACATGACGTGCAGGTAATGGTGGAAGGCCCAGGCCACGTGCCGATGGATCAGATTGAGTTTAATGTCAAGAAACAAATGGAGGAATGTTCCGAAGCACCCTTCTATGTTTTGGGGCCATTGGTGACAGATATTGCTCCCGGTTATGACCATATCACTTCTGCGATCGGCGCAGCGATGGCTGGTTGGTACGGCACTGCCATGCTGTGCTATGTCACACCGAAAGAACACCTCGGTTTACCGAATGCTGAGGATGTCAGAAATGGGCTGATTGCCTATAAAATCGCGGCTCACGCTGCGGATATTGCGCGGGGACGTCCGGGTGCCAGAGACAGGGACGACGAGCTCTCAGCAGCGCGTTACAATTTCGATTGGAACCGCCAATTTGAGCTATCATTAGATCCAGAACGGGCCAAGGAATATCACGACGAAACTTTGCCGGCAGATATCTACAAAACTGCTGAATTCTGTTCGATGTGTGGCCCTAAATTCTGTCCGATGCAGACTAAAGTTGATGCGGATGCTTTGACTGAATTGGAGAAATTCTTGGCTAAGGAACCTGTGGCGCAAAGCTAATTGGATTAATTCGTAGGGTGGGCATTGCCCACCTTATAGCAGTCGCCAAGGTGGTTAGGGTACTTCTGGTCATTGAGCGTAGTCGAAATGTCCACTTCGACTACGCTCAGTGACCTTCTTCACCTTGGCGGTTGCTATACTTAATCGCCTTTCCTGATTTTACAGCCAGTGTGGATTTGATATTCGGTGCGGGCGATCGCACTTCCTCAACAAAATAATAAATTTAAAAGGCTCTGCCTCCCGATCCTTTATTCACATAAAGAATCAAGAGGCAGAGTCTATGCCGTGTTTTCAAACTTTTCTATCAGATTTATATCTCCCTAAATCCCCCTTAACAAGGCGGACTTTGAACTCTCTTGTCCCCCCCTTATTAAGGGG
>DPLL01000425.1 GCA_003542015.1 Microcoleaceae cyanobacterium UBA9251
GATGAAGAGATTAAGGGCGATCGAATCTTGTCCTATGGTTTGGATACCCGCAGTGCTAGCCAGTTAGGGGCTAGTTCGTCTTTCATTTCGACCTTCGACGGACTAAGCGGACAAGTTGGAACGATCGATCCGTCAGCAAAATTCACCGAAATTGCTAGTACCTTCAGTTTCTCCGACATCGCTGTTTCTAAAGACGGGACGATTTTCGGAATTACGCCTACTCAGTTATTCAAAACCGATCCAGTATCGGGTTTAACTTCATTTGTTGGCGGCCTCCCTGCGGGTGTCAACATTAATGCTCTAGAATTTGCGAATGATGTCCTTTATGGGGCTGGGGATTCTAACTTATACGCGATTAATACCACTAATGCGGGATTGTATTTAATCGCTAACTTGGAATCTACTGGATTCAATAGCAGTGGCGACTTGGCATTTGATGCTCCGAATAATCGATTTTTAGCGACATCTAAGGGCCTGACAAGCGATAGTTTGTATGCGGTGTCTCTAACTGGTGAAGCAGCCAAAATTGGCGATATTGGCTTTAGTAATATTTTAGCCTTGATGTTTGAGGGCGAGAAGCTTTTTGGTTTCACGGCGGATGGGGCACGAATTGCGATAAATCCTGGAACGGGAGCGGGGGTTTTTGATACCCTTGTCAAGGGTATTAGCGATCGAATTGGGGGAGCATCTGGTATTCAAATTAAGAAAGGAGAGGTACTGTCGAGCACTCCCGGAACAATTCTGTCAGCGGATACGATCGATGTATTTTTGCCACCAGGCGGCGAAATTACTTTAGAAATAACAGTCACGGTGCCTGGGGATGGTTCAGAGCCTATTAGATCGGTTCGCACTATAGAAGAAAATGGCGATCGGAGTGCTTCAGCCACTACTAATCAGTTACCGCTTGATGTATTTCTACTCCAAGACCTTTCAGGCTCGTTTGATAACGATTTGCCTATTCTAAAGCGCCTAGTGCCAAATTTTTTAGATGAACTGAGGAAGATTCAACCAGATACTAAATTCGGTGTGGGTTCCTTTATTGATAAGCCTGTCAGACCTTTTGGCGATCCAAATAATGCTTATGTTTATCAATTGGAGCAACCGCTAACAAATGATAAAGAGGTAGTTCGATCGACGGTAAATAATTTAACCACAAGCACAGGTGGAGATCCCTCTGAAGGACAACTGGAAGCACTGCTGCAAGTAGCGCGTCGCACTATTCAAACAAATCCAATTGGTTTTCGTGATAATGCCCGTCGCGTGGTTGTAGTATCAACAGATGATACTTATCATAAAGCCGGGGATGGTATGGATGCTAAACCAAGTCCTATTACAAAGCCTAACAATGGAGATTCTGTCGTCGATCCTGATGAAGACTACCCATCAATCGCACAAGCTAAGCAGGCATTGAGTGATGCGAATATCTTTCCTGTTTTTACCATAGCAAAAAATAATGTTGGGTCTAATAATAGACCGTTTTATCAAGATTTGGTTGACAACAAGCTTGGCTTTGGAAAAGTGGTGGAACTAGAGTCAGATAGTTCTAATTTAATACAGGCTATTACCGATGGTTTAGTACAGGCAAATACTCAAATTCCACTAGATAAAAGTAGTGATGATTTTGGCTATGTGAAGGATATTTCTCCCAAGAAGTATGAAAATGCTAAACCTGGTGACAAGCTGAAGTTTAGCATCAGATTGCAGAATGATGGCAAAGGCAGCGATGATACTTTGCTCTTGCGGATACCTGGATTATTTGGCGGAGAGGAGATCAAGATTAATGTAAAAATATCTAAGGTATCAAATACAGTCACGGCTAAGTTTGTTGACTCGATAACCGATCAAAAACTAAAAAGGGGTATCATTGGAACGACGACTAGAGTGGGTGATAAGTTGGATGCGGTTGCAGGTGTTACTGCTGCTTTGTCAGCGCTAGGTGTTCCTATACCTACAATTGATGCTCAAGGTAAACTATTAGAAGCATCTGATAAATTCCCCTACGGATATTTACCAGAATTCCCCAAGGATTTGAGAATCAAAAAAAATGAACGAAATGTTAGTCTTAAGCCGATTTCTAAAAGCTCTACTAAGGCAAATAAAACATGGATAGTTACTCATGGTTGGAATGTTAGTGCTGAAGACAATCCTACTTATGCAGGAGATTTTTCGGATTTAGGAAAAGCAGTTGCTGATGCTAATCCAGACGATCGAGTCCTACTTCTAGACTGGGAGGAAGCAGCGACTGGCGGTAAGCTGAACTTAAAAGCGCTGGATACTCCATCCAGTATTGATGCTCTGCTAAGGCTTGGTAATTACACTGCTGCTAAGTGGATTAGACCAGTTGCTGAGTGGGTAGTAGAGAAGCTGGAAAAAGAGTTTGGAGTTGATGCTGAGTATGCCAGTAAAAATCTTAATTTAATTGGTCATAGCCTCGGTTCATTACTGAGTAATGAAATTGCTCGCATATGGCAAGAAAAACAAACAGCAGACAAAAAAGGTATAGATCAGAATGGTAAAGGAATAGGTGTAAATACCATATTTGTCCTCGATCCGCCGTCCCAACTTAGCATTAGCGGTTTATCACTGGGAGAGCCAGGGTTTGGATATGATGTAGATGGAAGAACACCACAAGCAGATTTTATATCTCCTGACTCAGGAACTCAACAAATCTATCTGCCTAACTTCAAAGAAGTATCGAATTTTTCTAGAGCTTTTGTTGGCAGAAACAGTCTGTCTGGAAATCAAATCTTTGCAGGACAGGCAGACGAGTCATTCCAAATGAGTTTTAGCGATGAAGGTCGTGTAGATAAGGGGGAAGAGCATCAGTGGGTTATCGAAGCATTCAAAAATCTGATTATCCAAAAAAACGAGTTGGCAGATATTGGGAAGTTAGTGAACCCCAACCCTATTTTGACCGACCTTAAAGGCAAAGAAAAAGCTTATGATGATCGCCATGCAGGAATTCTGGCATTTAATACTCCCCAATTCAACCCTCCCCAAAAAGAACCCAAAAATGATGAAGAGTTACCAAAACCACTATTTTTGACTGTAAAAAATAAAGATGGTGGCAATGATGATATCATTTATGGTACTGATGATATCGTTTATGGCAGTGATGATATCGTTTATGGTACTAACGGAAATGATACTTTAGATGGTTTTGATTTTATTACCGAAGTTGGGAGGAAGATTGTTTATCTTGGAGGTAGCTCACTTTACAGCGGCCGGGGTAACGACATATTTTACGGCGAGGCTGGAGACGATCAAATTTTTGGTGGAAATGGCGACGACACCATCTACGGCGGTTCAGGCAAAGATTTCATCAATGCTGAAGCAGACAATGATCTGATTGAAGGTGGTGATAATGACGATACTATCTTTGGTGCGAAAGGAAACGACACAGTTATTGGAGGTAAAAACAACGATAGCTTAGAAGGCAACGAAGGTGATGATACTCTGATTGGTGGAAAAGATAAGGATACTTTAACAGGTGGTTCTGGGAACGATATATTTGTCATCGGGAAAAATGATGGTATCCGCATTCGAGATGGTATTATTTCCAGAGAAGAGATAAGAAATGGAATCGATCTGATCACAGATTTTGATGCTGAAGGTTCTGTAATAATTGACAAAATTAAGTTAATCGATCTAAGCTTTGGAGATTTAGATTTTAAAGAGTTGGAACCTCCCTTCAACATTTTGAACCCTTTCGCCAAAGATACGGCAATACTAATCAAATCAACAGGAGAATATTTGGCATTTTTAGATGGAGTTTCCAAGGATTCAATTAATAAAAACGAATTCTTCATTTGAGGGCATAAACTAGATTGTGTTTAGCTCTTATTTGGTTGCATACCCTCCACCAAACTAGAGCGATCGCCCTTAATCCCTCCCCATCCATCTGCCTTCATCTGCGGTTGCTAAAAAGGGCGATCGCCCTTTACGACAAAAAGCGCGATCGCCCTTCATCACCCCACCTCTATTTGTGGTTAAAAAAGCGATCGCGTTCCTTAAAATTTTGGCAGGTTTTGCTAACAAATTTATACTTCTACTGTTGAGCTATCGAGCGCTCGCCTGACTCGATTCAATCTTTGCTGGCGAAGCTGTTCTGCCAGCATCGCATTAATCTCTCCCAATTCTAAATTGACTTCTTGAACCTCCAAACGAGTTCGACGGAGATTAGCTAGTAAACGTTTAGATGTTTCTGGATCGGGGATGCGCGGTTGTTTATTCATGGCAAGTTATATTCCATCTTAACTTCTTCAATACTACGCTCCAGTGCGGGAATCCTTGCTTGGGTTCGTGCTATAGCTCGTTCTAGTAATTGTAACATATCACTAGAGGCAACAGGTTGAGCTTGGGCAATTTGAAGCTGGATAGTAGATAGTTGGGAGTAGGAAGATTCAGCATTTTCGGCTGCACTTTTCATTTCATCTAGTGCCGCAATCGTTGCGTCTGTCTCTCCAAACAGTTCAAAAATGGTTAATTCCAAGGCTAAAGCTTTATTAACAATATTTAACGACTGCTGTTTTAATTGATTGATGATTTCCGTAGTTTCTGATGGTAAATCAGCCATATTTATACCCCGATAACAAGCTGCTATCATTAAAGCATAACAGAGTGTACTTTAGCAACAGTGTCTATCCCCCTTTATCTAGTCCGATCGCCCTTACGACAAAAAGCGCGATCGCCCTTGATCCCTACCCATTCATCCATGATAGGATTAAGTCAAAGTAGTGAAAGCTAACTCGCATAAATGACAGACGAAACTCGACGAGAAATAGCGAGACGACTAGCTAGAGAACTAGCATCAAGGACAGTCATCTCACCCATAACACCTGGACAAGGCTTTCAAACCTTTGGTGAATTTAAAAGAACGATGGGGGTGGCAGGATCGGGCTTAGCGTGGCATCATATAGTTGGGCAAACAACATCAAATTTACAGAGATTCGGGGCAGAAGCAATACACAATAAAGGCAATCTCGTGCGGATCGAACACGGTACTGGGTCAATTCATCAGGAAATTACCAATTTCTACAACTCCCTCCAACCTGAACTCACAGGTACGGACGGTATCACAGTTAGAGGATGGCTCAGCACTCAATCTTTTGCAGAACAACAAGACTTTGGCATTAAAGTTATTATAGCTTTCGGAGGAACAGTTTAATGCTGACTCTAGATATCCAATCAATTCTCAATTCTATTCCCAATGAAATTAGCTGGCAAGATATCGTACAGTTTGAAAAACTAGACGATCGCGTTAGCATTGCTAATGACCTTTGTGCTAACATTATTGGTGTCAATGAAAGTACGATCGAATGGTGTCCTAATGAAGATTCTGCCGATCGTTTAGAACAACTGGTTTGGTGGTGGGTTGTGCGTCCAGATTTAGGAGCGGCGATTGCCAAAGAAGCTCCTCAAGAACTCAAAAATATTATCAGTCAATACATTCTGCAAAATTGACAAAAACCAGCGCTCGTCTGTGGTTCAAAAAAATGCGATCGCCCTTTACGACAAAAAGCGCGATCGCCCTTAAAATCAGAACAGACAAACAACATGGTATGGTCAACATAGAATTTGTCATAATCCATTATGTATGAGTGAAACTGTCTATATCGAAACCAGTATCTTGGGCTACCTCACCGCCAGAGCCACCAAAAACCTGATTCTAGCTGCAAACATTGAGGTAACACGAGATTGGTGGGAATTTCGGCGAAGCAATTTCAATCTCTACATCTCACAAGTTGTTTTGGATGAAATAGCAGAAGGGGACTCAGAGATTGCGGCTCAACGTTTGGAGATAGTTCGCGACTTTCCATTGCTGGAACTCAATCAAGCTGTACGAGACTTAGCAGGACAATTTCTCGCACGAAGCAATCTTCCCCCCAAGGCTGCTGATGATGCAGTTCATATTGCAGCAGCTACTGTTTATGGTTTAGATTACCTGCTAACATGGAACTGTAAGCATATCGCTAACGCTCAAATTCAGAGAAAACTTGCAGAAATTAGTCTCGATTTCGGATACCAATTACCGATAATTTGCACGCCTTACGAACTACTAGGAGGTTAATTCATGTGGCAAGATGAGATCGTGGAAGAAATCCACCGAATTCGTGAAGAACACGCCAAGTCCTTCAACTACGACTTGGATGCTATGTTTGCAGATTGGCAGAAAAAGCAGGCTAAAAGTGGAAGGGAAATAATCTCAAAATCACTCAATCCACGCACTCAACCCACTCCTATTTGTGGTTAAAAAAGCGCGATCGCCCTTACGACAAAAAGTGCGATCGCCCTCTAAAACAATCCCCACAACCACCGTCCTTAAATCCTAACCCTCACAGACATTGAATCATGGTTAAACTAAAATTCAAAATATTAGCAACACTAGCCCTAATCAGTGCAATTGGCATAGAATGTACCAGTTTAGTAAAACCAGCCACGGCACAAACCGCCGCATCTCTAGCCTATCATCTCAGACAAACAGGTGCTAAAATGTACAGTGCTTCTTGGTGTCCTATGTGTCGAAGACAAATTCAAGTTTTTGGAGATGCTTTCAGCCAAGTTCCGTATATTGAATGCTTCCCCAACGGTAGAGAAGGTGGATTGATTTCTCAATGCCAGAAAGCAGGGATTCAGGGATATCCTACATGGGTAATTAATGGTCGCACCTATCCCGGCTTGAGGTCGATTGAAGAACTAGCTAATCTATCTAACTACGGTACACCTTCAAATACCAACGACAAAGTAAAAATATGTGACTATAAAGCCGACCTGATTTTTTATGAAAGAAATCCTCAAATGTTGGGTCGGAAAATCTCTAGTTCTCAATCTAGTTTAGCTAATGAATGGTCAGGAATTAGAAGGAATATTCGGGGATGTCAGTAACGCAATAAAGCCTTAGAATAAGTAATACAGGACTTATGCACTCCGACCAAGAAACCGGGTTTTTACAGAATCTGTTGGCTTCGGCGAAGTATTTTCGCAAAAACCCGGTTTCTGGGCTCCAGTGCGAATAGACAAACAATATCTAATTTGTTATAATTAACTAAAACTCTATCCTAGAGAGTTTTACCTAACTTTATAATAGCTGAAAGATATGTTTTGGATTCTGAAAAACTTAATCAGCACAGATCCACAAGGATGCCTCAGTTTAAACCTCGAACCCAAGTCAACAGAGTATCGCGTTCTTGTCAACGAAGCCGGACAAATTTTATTAGACCCCATAACCAACATACCCGATCGCGAACAGTGGTTGTGGCAAAACCCCCAAGCATTAGCCTCAGTCAAGTGCGGCCTCGCACAAGCAGCTAAAGGTGAAGTACATGATTTAGGTGACTTTTCTGAGTATGCTGATTTGGAGATTGAAGAGGAATGAATTTTCGGATTGAATTTTCTTCATCAGCTAGAGATAGCTTGGTTAATCTTCAAGAATTAGATGTCAAAAAATACAATAAAGTGCTAAAAACACTTGGATTAATGGCGACTAATTTACGCCATCCCAGCTTGAAAACTCATAAATACGATACATTATCTGGCCCTAATGAAGAAGAAGTATTTGAGGCCTATGTCGAAAACAAAACCCCAGCAGCGTTTCGAGTTTTCTGGTATTATGGGCCCGGAAAAGGTGTAATCACAATTATTGCAATTACGCCTCATCCCTAAAGTGGCGATATATCCACATCCATCCACCTTCATCTGCGGTTCCAAAAAGAGCGAATGATATTAAAATCGGGGTTGCGAATGATCTCGCGGCATTGGGCATTGAGTTTGGGGTCGTCAAAGAGCCACCACAGCAGGATATGGGTGTCGGTGAGGTAGCTTATTCCCATTGTTCCAGTTCCTCTTCTGGTAATGGTTCAAAGAAAGCATCACCGAGTTTTCCCGTCAGTAAACCAGGGGTGCGAGGCTGTGGCTGTTCTCGTCCTAATCCGAGGCGAAAATAGTGAATCAAGTCATAGATTTCTGCGAGTTTGTCTTCGGGGATGTCTTGTAGTTCTTGAACGATCTTCTGAATTAGCATAAATCAAACTCCAATAATTGCTGGTTAATCGATCGCACTACAAGAGTTGCGGCTTAGTCTATTATGGCTCATTTTACAGGGGTATAAGTCGGCGACGAGCTGCGCCGATCGCCCTTTATGACAAAAAGAGCGATCGCCCTTAATCCCCACTTTCGGTAACTCAATCTTCTGTTCAACTAAACAACCTTTCAAAATAGCAGAGTATTTTTCAATAACCAGGCGTTCTTTTTCTCCAATTCCTCTTTTTACCAGTTCCTCATCAACTCGCTGCACAGCATCAATCAGTGCTTTAACAAAATCGATGTACTGCACCTTCCAGATGACATCCAATCCTTTTGGCGATAGTTCGAGTTCGCCAGTTTCTCGATCGTACTTTGCTGTTACCGAGTAAGGGCAGTCCATAAACAAGAACTCGCCGCGATCCTCTCCTTTGAAAAACTTAAGTGCGATCGCAATCCACCATCCTAAAACAACTAATCCAAAGTCCGACCAATTTTTCATCGGATACTCGATTCGATCGTACTCCCAAGTGATTTCAAATAACAGCGGACTATTTCCTTCGATATATCTGGAAAGTAGGGAATTGTCAAAATTTACTTTAATGTTCATCAGCCAACTCGACTATTTTATCTTAAGAAAGATGTTTCCATGATAATATGAAATCACAGCATTGCAAGCTAATTCACATAAATGACAGACGAAACTCGACGAGAAATAGCGAGGCGACTAGCTAGAGAACTAGCATCAAGGACAGTCATCTCACCCATAACACCTGGACAAGGCTTTCAAACTTTTGGTGAATTTAAAAGAACGATGGGGGTGGCAGGAACGGGCTTAGCGTGGCATCATATAGTTGGGCAAACAACATTAAACTTACAACGATTCGGGGCAGAAGCAATACACAATACAGGCAATCTCGTCCGGCTCGAACACGGCACTGGCTCAATTCATCAGGAAATTACCAATTTCTACAACTCCCTCCAACCTGAACTCACAGGTACGGACGGTATCACAGTTAGAGGATGGCTCAGCACTCAATCTTTTGCAGAACAACAAGACTTTGGCATTAGAGTTATTATAGCTTTTCGAGGTACTATTTAATGCTGACTCTAGATATCCAATCAATTCTCAATTCTCTTCCCAATGAAATTAGCTGGCAAGACATCGTACAGTTTGAAAAACTAGACGATCGCGTTAGCATTGCTAATGACCTTTGTGCTAACATTATTGGTGTCAATGAAAGTACGATCGAATGGTGTCCTAATGAAAATCCTCCCGATCGTCTAGAACAACTGGTTTGGTGGTGGGTTGTGCGTCCAGATTTAGGAGCGGCGATCGCCAAAGAAGCTCCTCAAGAACTGAAAAATATTATCAGTCAATACATTCTGCAAAATTGACAAAAACCAGCGCTCGTCTGTGGTTAAAAAAAATGCGAGTTCCATTAAAATCCGAATAGACAAACAACATCTAATTTGTTATCATTGACTCAAACTCAACCTATGAAGCGTCATTCTCTCCCAACTCATCTCCCATAAAAAATTATGAAGATAGAAGATTATCCACTAGCCAAAGAATTGATCTTCGATGCCGAAGGCAACATTAGTCAAGTCATTCTAGATTATACCGACTATCAGTATTTCCTAGAAGCGATCGAAGATAAAGGACTTCTGTTGGCTATGCGCGAAGTAAAAAATGAAACCCCCTTAAATTTACAGCAAGCACTTGCCGAACTGGAAACAGAATGAAAGTCGAATATCTACCCAGTTTTTTAAAGGATTTAAAAGCTCTTAAAAGTACGCCTGTCTTTGAGCAAATCAAGGATTTTGCTTTTGCGGAAATTCCAAATAGTAATGATTTACAAACTGTTAACTTAAAAAAATTGAAAGGTGATGATGCGTATCGGCTTCGGGTTGGAGACTATCGAATAGGTTTTTATTTTGATGGCGAAACTGTTACTTTTGCCTGCTTCACCGGAAAGATATTTATCGCTACTTTCCACCATAAAGCTGTTTTTACTCTGACATAAAATTTTTTGCAACTTGTCCTTGTCCTTTGAAGTAGTAGATTAATGTATTTGTATCCAAAATATACATCTAAAAGCTCTCCCGCAAAATGTCTTCCCCCGACTCGGCACGAATCTCTTCCAGAATAGGAAAGTCTTCTGTCCACGTTCCAGCTAGGGAATAAACCAATTCCGTCCAAGGAGTTAAAGAATCTACTGTTACAGCATCAGACATTAAATATTCTTCCTGGGGAAGTCTCCCCACATTTGACGGCGAAC
>DPLL01000475.1 GCA_003542015.1 Microcoleaceae cyanobacterium UBA9251
GTCACGACACCCTGTGGATGCGAAGCTAGTCAAGAGCTCTGTCGCTAGTGGTTAAACAGTCTTAAGGTCACTGAGACGGTGCTGCTAGCCCGCGCCAGCTCTTAAAACTTTGGCGAAGCTAACATTACCCCAGTAATGGGAGGCTCTGTAAGGAGCGAAACACTATGCGTACAGGGTTGCAAAATTTGAAACGGTAACTGTCCCGTTGAAAGTGCATTACAAAAGTACACCAAATTAAACAACCCCAAGGCGGTAGTGATAAATGTAAAGCCGTCCTAAAAGGACGGGGTTTCAAACCCATTTTTCTGATGAATCGTCGAGAATTTATTAGCTTAGTTGGGGTTGGATGTGTTGTTAGTTCTCTCCCGGCAACACTGACTGCCTGCAATCCAAAAGTAGCAGACAACCCATCAGTTCCATCTAGCAGTGCTGCCAGTTCAGATGGTTTTCAAGTCGTTGGCACCGTTACGGATTTGGACAAAAATGGTCAACTCTTGAATGAAAAACTGGCGGTTGGGAAAGTGTTAGTCATTCGAGATATGACAAATGCAGGTCAACTCGTTGCTGTTAACCCAACCTGTAATCATGCCGGGTGTAGCGTAGCGTGGCAGCCGGGGGAAAAAGCTTTTGTCTGCCCTTGTCATGATTCCAAATTTGCCAGCAACGGCAAGGTAATGCAAGGTCCAGCAGATCAGCCTTTAGTGAATTACACTGCCAAAATTACTGGAAATCAGGTGCTAATTAAGGCTGTTTAAGGCTCTTAGCTGACAGGGGAGTCACCCCGTCAGGGGAGAAGGTTTAGCCCTGAATTTTGATAATTATTTCAATATTCAAGGGCTCTACACAAGACAGGAACCGTACATCAATTTTACGGTTCAAGTGAAGGAACATCTCAACAGATTGAGAAACGGCTGATTAAACAGCAGGAACTACTACGAGACGAATTACTACGAGAATCGGAGAGCCGACAATTTGAGACGTATTAGTTTTTCGCTTGACATACCTCACCGTCCTTTCATGAGCAGTGATTCCTTAGATTAATCACCCAGAATATTTCTAACGCCCGGTGGATTTCAACCATCGCCTCAATATGAATCACAAGTTTCGCAAACCCGGTTATCATCCGCTCAGGAAGCTTAAAATCATCTTGTCAGGTATCTATTTTGCAGTAGTGTCTGATTTCAGCGTTGCCTATAAGGTGATTTTGTCTGTGCCGGTGTTGGGCATTTCTTTTATGTTTCAGCAATGGGATATTTAGATCGAAATCTCGCTATGAATCCCATCCCATGCGCTGGTTGGGAGTGTCAATTATAGTCCTGGACGCATTGTCACTGCGTTGCCAAGGTTTGAGATGCTTCGCTCCCCTCAGAATGACATAATTATGTTATTAGTGCGTCCAGGACTAAATTAAAAACTGTCTCACTAAATTTGCCAAACGTTCAGCACTGTCTGTCACTGCTAATTGAGAAGCAGCTTCAGACATTTTTTTCAAATATTCAGCGTCGCTCAATAAATGCAAAACTTTACTTTGTAACAGCTCTGAAGTCAATTCACTTTGACGACATAAAAAAGCTGCTCCAGATGTGGCAAATACTTCGGCATTAAAACTTTGGTGGTCGTCAGCGGCGTAAGGAAAAGGAATTAAAATAGAAGGTATTCCCGTGACTGCTAATTCTGTCAGAGCACTGGCGCCCGATCGACTAATTGCTAAATTTGCCCGCTGCAACAAACCCGCCACATTATCATAAAATGGCATGGATATATATTGCGTGTGTTGCAAAGTTTCAGCATCCGGGTCATTATTTCCGGTGAGATGAACCACCCAAGCGCCCGCATCAAACCAAGCGGGTGCACACTGCCGCACTAACTGATTGACTGCGACAGCACCTTGAGAGCCGCCCATGACTAAAATTACGGGTACACTGTCAGGAATTGGTAAGTTTAGAGGTTCGCGAGTCAGGAATTGCGATCGCACCGGNNTGCAAAAAGGACTAAACCAACGAGTCACCTTACCCGGAAAAACATTAGATTCGTGGAGAATCACCGGCAAACCCAAAGAGCGAGCCGCCAGAATTGCGGGTGCTGCGATGTAACCGCCGGTAGTAAATACTCCGTGAAAATTTCCCCGTTTGAGCAATCGGCGCACCTGAAGAATGGAGCTGGCGAGTCCGCCCAAAATTCGCACAGTACCGAGTCCAAATCGCTGCTGAAAGCCTTCAACGGCGATCGTGTGGAGGGGATAAAGGGAGGCAACTAACTGAGTCTCCATGCGGTCTGGAACACCCAGCCATTCGATGTGACAGTCGTGCAATTGCTGTGCGGTGGCGATCGCCGGAAATAGATGTCCACCAGTGCCACTAGCTGCAACCAACAACCTCCGGGGGGCTTTTGTCAAGGTATTTGTCTCTTTTACAAGTTCCACAGGTCGAGGGATTTTAGATTAGAGGTTTTCGATTATTATGCTTATTGTTACGGCAGTTTCAGTCAATTTTAAAATTAGCCCTTTAAAATTAGATGATGCCGTATTCCGAATCAGTTGTCAGTCTTAGTTGCAGGCGAACCATTGTCCGCGCCGCGACCCCTGACAAATAACCAAAGTATCATCTAATGCGTAATTTTTTGAATTTAGTGCCAAGTGTATCTCAGTATTTGACCAGCCATCGGGACAAAAAAGCCGATCGGGCGATCGCAAATGCCAGTATCCGCCTGCCGGCTCCCCTGATCCCAACGGCTGCGTTTACCCTGAGCGAAGTGGAAGGGCTCAGGATAAACGCAGTCGTTGGGTCGATCGCTCATTTTTTGATATGTTTAACAGTTGTCAGTGGTAGCATACTGCATCCGACTGCCGTGAGAGCTCAAGGAGTGCGATCGGCAAATCCGCAAGTGCAAGCTCAAACGGGAGCAACGGCACCAGCCCAATTAACAAAACTGCTAACCGAAATTGACGCAGCCGCAAATCGGCGGGATGTCAAAGCAGTTATGGCATTTTACGGTCAAAATTTCACACATTCTGACGGATTGAACAGTCAGAATATGGAAAAAGCACTAACTCAACTTTGGCAGCGCTATCCCAGTTTAAATTACCGCACAGAGATCAAATCTTGGAAAGCCGAAGGAAGTGCGATCGTTGCTGAAACAGTAACTAGAATCGCCGGCACTCACAAAAAAGACGGCAGAGAATTAAATCTCAAAGCTACTATTCGTTCTCAGCAGCGCTTTGAAGGTCAAAAAATAGTCAAACAAGAGATTTTAGCCGAACAAACTCAGCTTACTTCCGGCAAAAATCCTCCCACGATTCAAGTAAATTTGCCAGAGCAAGTTAAAGTGGGTGAAGAGTACCATTTTGATGCAATTGTTCGAGAGCCGATCGGCGATGACATTTTAATCGGAACTGCCTTGGAAGAACCAGTCACGGCAAAAACACTTTTTAAGTCCCCAGAAATCGATCTAGAGTTGTTGAATTCAGGGGGAATTTTTAAAATAGGTAAAGCTCCAGCTACGCCGGAAAATCGCTGGATTTCAGCAGTGTTGATGAGACAAGGTGGCATCACGATGGTGACAGTGCGCCTGCGGGTTGTCAAGTAATAAAATAGGTGTTATTGGTTATTTTAGTAATTTCTGTAGTGGCGGGTTCACTAAAATCTATAATACAAATGAGAGAATCGGTAAACCTGCCCCTACAAGAATTATGGTTAATTGACCAAACTTGATTTTATACCAACTAAAAACCAACTGTTTCCCTCTTCCTTCCTCTCTCTGCGCCCTCTGCGCCCTCTGCGGTTAATACATCTTCCTTCTTATTAAAAATGATTTCTCTCCAAAATCAAATTGTTTTCATTACAGG
>DPLL01000283.1 GCA_003542015.1 Microcoleaceae cyanobacterium UBA9251
TGCTAAATTCGGAATTCGTAATTCATTAATTCGTAATTGATTATGCCCGCCGATCAAGCGTGCACCGCACTGTTACTGAGAAAGGTTATACTTTGTTATAGACTTTTGTTTTTGTGGAAAGTCGATCGCTCTTTTAGTAAAGGTCGATCGATTATGGACATTGCCTTTCGGTGTGGGCTAGGAACGGTTCAACAGTCACCACAAAGGTAAATAGTGGTGCTTCACTCCCACGGACATCCTCAGCACCGGCTGGCATCCTATTAAACATTCCCATGCCCGTAGCGGTTTCTCCTCCGAAGGCAAGAACAGGCATTTTCAGCTTAGTCTGAATCGCTTCTTGATTGTGGTTTAAATTATCCGTAATGGCGCGGTAATACTCAAAGCGACAGCCCATAGCATTAGGCGCAGAATAGCAGCGCACATACTCTTGCAAATCTTCGGGAGAAATAGCATCTGTTTGGGCAGCTTTTTTGCTAAAAAACCACGATAAATATAATTATTCCCAGCCTTCGATTAAGGCTTCCGGCAAGTCAGAAATACTGTGAAAATAGAATGGCCAAGTGGGAGAGTTTCGAGACTATTGGAACGCTTTTTCTGAAGTTAATCCTACCAAAGTGGCATCCAGGATTACAAGAAGGCGGAGAGTTTCTGGGAACAGGGTAGCAGAGGCATAAGCCACCCATTACCCCACATCATTACCAACTCAAAAAATCGGTTTGATCCCAACAGAGACACTAACTCCCGCACCTATCGGGCAGCAGTACAAGCGTCATAACCCGTTTCAGGCTTGTCTGAATCTCCCATCTCCCGTAAATCCACTGCCACCACTCGATAATCTTGAGCTAACAGTGGCATGACTTAAAAACTAGCTTTCGGGACTACTTTCTTCGAGGTTGTGCGATTTAATACTGCTTCATAAGCTTTCACGCCCTCGCTGAAAGCAGAGATTTCTCAACTCATAAAAGGCTTCAGGAAACCGCACTCGAAGCCTTCTGTTAGTTGTTGGAGAATTTGGGTACACGCTACCACATCATGTCGCCGACTATCAACTCCAATTAAGTGAGCTTCTCGGCGGTAAAAATCAATTAAATCCAAGCTACCCCTCTATTATCTGTTAAAGAGCGATCGCTGATGATAACTCTGTATCCTGTATATTGATAATTTCATCAGCACCATTTTCTTTCACAAACTCCCAATCTGATTGGGGACGAATCACATTAAATACTTTTACCCCTTTCCATTTAGCAATTTGTGTCGCGGCACTCCCCACAGCACTTGTTGCACCAATCACTAATCGTGTTTCTCCCGGTTGAACTTGAGCTGCATCAACTACACATAACCAGGCGGTCACGTAAGAAACCCCAACAGATAGCAATGAAAGGGCTAAGCCTAACTTCAAACTGAAGGGAAACTTCAAAGATATTCCGAATCTTAAGGGTAATTTTGGGTTTTTGAGATGAATGTCAGCTTGGCGACTGCTATATATGGCGATTGCGATTTTCTACCCTCTCGTAATAAAAATTATCTACGCCTTGAATAGCCAAATAAACTCCTAGTCCCCCAATTTTTTTTTCGTGCGGGTGTTTATCCAAATCATCAGGTAGCGCTTGATTGATGGGATGGTAGGTGACTGCTGTATCCTCAATAACAATTGTCAAATTTCGATCGCTAAGTTCGGCCCGCAACTCCAAGTCTCCCTCAGTGCCAGATTCTTCATAACTGTGAATAATGATATTTGTGGCAATTTCATCGACTGCTGCAGCCCGTAAGATGCTTTTTGATCCTGATCAGCCTCCGCTGCTGCTGCGAGGACATACTTAGCTATTTGACTTAAAGAATCTAATTTTCCCGGCACTATTAACTGGTTCATAAATGAAACAAGATATCCTTCAAAAGGCTATAAATTTCCACATAAATTAAGCTACTATTTGGGGAGTTTGTATGCTTTGCAGCGACTGACTCAACTTGGCAAATTAGAGCGAGATCAGCAGCAAACCGATTGATGGGCTGGTTAAGATAGTTCTCTCCAAGAGCTGCTGACTAGGTAAGACCAATTTTTTATGAGGCTGCATNNGGGATTTAGGGGGATCGAGATATGTGCAACGACCCATTAAATTGGTATAAGACCACTGCTACCCGCAGCGTCTACATTCAGATAGACGACCTGATTCGTGCTACTATCTATCTTGAGATGGAGCAGAGCAACAGCTTGACTGGTAATGTTCTCAGTCTTTTGGTGGATGCTATTCAATAGTATGTTTGGCCGATCGGCAGAAAGCAAGTCGGAAAAGTCGGATCATAAAGTCGGAAAAGTCGGATATTTGATAAATTTGTGGGAACTCACAAAGTGTAGTATGCACAGAACCTTTACAGTGAAAAGCTTACAGCTAAAATTGCGATCGGTCTGCGCCATCCACCACCAATTCACCAAGCAGTCACTACCGACCCCGTGGTCAGACCCTAGTAAAGCAGGTTGTATACTATACTTTGTATATAAAACTTACGCACTCAAAGGCCAAAAACCCGGTTTCTACGTCAATATCTGTCGCAGAGATGCACGAATTTTCTCAG
>DPLL01000285.1 GCA_003542015.1 Microcoleaceae cyanobacterium UBA9251
TTGATAAGGGGGGGTTAGGGGGGGTAAATTTCCCCCTTGATAAGGGGGGGTTACTCCTAATTCCCCACCTTGATAAGGGGGGGTTACTCCTAATTCCCCCCCTTGGTAAGGGGGGGTTAGGGGGGGTAAACTCCCCCTTTGAACCTTCATTTTATGAGCCGTTTGCCAAGTCCGAATAATCACTTCCCCAACTCTTCCCATCGCCTGGGAATCAGAAGAAATCATACTAAAAGCACCCAAGTCGTGCAAAATATCTTCAGCAGCAATCGTTTCTCTTCTAATTCTCGATTCAGCAAAAGCCACATCTTCAGGAATACTTCGATCCAAATGGTGACACACCATCAACATATCCAAATGTTCTTCCAAAGTGTTGACAGTGTAAGGGCGAGTCGGGTTAGTTGACGAGGGCAAAACATTAGCTTGTCCGCAAACTTTGATAATATCCGGTGCGTGTCCGCCGCCAGCACCTTCAGTGTGATAAGTGTGAATTGCTCGATTTTTAAACGCGGCGATTGTAGCTTCCACAAATCCCGCTTCATTGAGAGTATCGGTGTGAATTGCAACTTGTACGTCGTACAAGTCAGCTACACTTAAACAAGTGTCAATTGTTGCGGGTGTAGTTCCCCAATCTTCGTGGAGTTTCAAACCCATTGCACCGGCCAATATTTGTTCAATTAATGCTTGGGGTTGACTGGTATTTCCTTTACCTAAAAACCCTAGATTTACGGGGAAAGCGTCGGCGGCTTGTAGCATTCGGTACATATGCCAAGGGCCGGGAGTGCAGGTTGTGGCGTTAGTACCCGTTGCGGGGCCTGTACCGCCGCCGATCATGGTAGTGATTCCAGAGGCGATCGCCACTTCAATTTGCTGCGGACAAATAAAGTGAATGTGAGTGTCAATTCCACCCGCAGTCAGAATCATGCCTTCACCAGCAATTACTTCTGTACCAGGCCCGATAATAATATCTATTCTGTCTTGAATGTAAGGATTTCCGGCTTTACCAATCTTGTAAATTTTGCCTTTTTTAATCCCAACATCTGCTTTAACAATTCCCCACCAATCTAATATTAAAGCATTAGTAATTACCGTGTCAACAGCCCCATCAGCATTAGAAATCGGCGATTGTCCCATACCGTCGCGGATGACTTTCCCGCCACCGAATTTGACTTCATCGCCGTAGGTTGTGAAATCTTTTTCAACTTCAATGAATAATTCGGTATCGGCTAACCTGACGCGATCGCCCACAGTCGGCCCGAAAGTTTCCGCATAAGCGCGGCGATCCATTCTGTAACTCATATTAATCAACTCCTTACTTCATTTTGATTGATCATAGTCGAATTGTTTCTCACCCATCTAACTCACCATTCACTTTTCCATTAAAGCCGTAGACTTCACGACTACCAACAAAAGGTACTAATTGCACTTCTCTTTCATCTCCCGGTTCAAATCTAACTGCTGTTCCCGCCGGAATATCCAATCGCATTCCTTTTGCTTGTTCTCGATTAAATTCTAATGCTTCGTTAGCTTCGTAAAAGTGATAGTGGGAGCCGACTTGTATCGGGCGATCGCCCGTATTTCCTACCAGCAACCGGACTGTTTCACGCCCTGTATTTAGTTCTATTTCACCTGCTAAAACAATCATTTCCCCTGGAATCATCTTTTCCTCCTGCGAGTTTATGCGGTTAATTTTTTAACGGATCGGATCGTGTACTGTAACGAGTTTAGTTCCATCGGGAAAAGTCGCCTCTACCTGGACTTCATGCACCATTTCCGGTATCCCTTCCATCACATCTTCTCGCGTCAAAAGAGTTGTTCCGTAACTCATTAAATCGGCGACGGTGAGGCCATCTCTGGCTCCTTCTAAAATCGCGGCGGAAATGTAGGCTAGTGCTTCGGGATAGTTTAATTTTAAACCTCTTTGTTTCCGGCGCTCTGCTACTAGGGCGGCAGTGAAAATCAGCAGTTTGTCTTTTTCTTGGGGGGTGAGTTGCATTTTTATTCTTGTAAGTGCGATCGAATTATTTGCTTAATTTTAAACTATTATTGAACAATTTTTTCAAGTTCAACTATCAGCGAGGGTAAATCATCGGTAATGACATCCCAAACTATATCTAAGTTTACCTCAAAGCCCTGTAGGGTGCGTCAGCTCGATCGCTTACGCTTACAAGGGAAACGCTGCGGGCTGACGCACCCTACAATACTACCCAAAATAACATTGTAGGGACACGGCACTGCCGTCTCCTCTATCATGTCTGAGTGCTATAGTTAGGATGGCAACTATACATTGAAACTCAAATGTATTTCTATTTTATCCAAACGCGCGGCAAACAGCAAGGGCGTTCTGAAAAAGATAAACGCAGCAAGTCCCAAATGCTGACAAACCAGTCTCTAGCTGCGGTGGTGGATGTACCGCGATATCGGCACAGCAAACCGTTAGGAATACGAGTCACACCGATGGTACAATTACCAGGGTAAATTGTTGCCTCGGATGGCAAAGTTCGCACTTTTTCCACGAGTTCTGCGGTGACGGGTTCGCCTACCCAAGCGAGGGTTGCGACTACGGGTTTTCCTGCTAACCCGTGGGGACTTTCGAGCATGGTTTCTCCACCTTTGAGCAATTGTCTGTCAATCCATAAAGGGCTGTTTTGTTGCCAGATTTCGGTGTGCGATCGCCATTGTCCAGACAAGAATTTTTCGCCCCTAGCACTGCGTCCAAATCGCGTGATTTCCCACAATAAAATATTCGCTTTTGGTGCTAATTCTACCCGCAAATTTTGTTGATAAATTGCGCCGTCAAAAACTATTGTTTCCTGTGGTAGCCATTCTAAATTAGCACCTAGTTCTAGTTTTATGTCAATATTTTGTTGTGATTCTAGTCCGTTACTGCGATAGATTTTAGCAGCAGCGGCGCTAGTAATCAAGGCTTTGGCGTTGGGTTGGAGGTGAAAATTCAAAGAAAGGCGATCGCCCCCAACAACTCCTCCCGCCGTGTGTAAAATGACGCTGTGACAAACCTCCTTACCTTCAGGATAGAACGGGCGCTGCACTTTTAGAGGTGCTTGCATTTGATTTTGGATGATTTGAGTTGAGCCGTCGCGGTTAGCATATACTAAATTGAGGCGGCCGTGCCATCCATTTTGAATGTTATTTGTAGGTTTGTCAGTCGAGTTTTGAATCACAGTTTTTTTGAATTCAAGAATAGATATTATCAAAAATGTAGTATTACTACCCGCACCCGCTACTCCCCGTAGGGACACTCCAAGAGCCCATTGGTGTCAATTTAACGTCAAACCTATTCACAGACTGCTGTTTGACTATTAACTTCGATCCCCCCTAACCCCCCTTAAGAAGGG
>DPLL01000472.1 GCA_003542015.1 Microcoleaceae cyanobacterium UBA9251
GTTTCCGTTCACTCCTCACACCACACTCCGCCCGGACTATTGTTCGGGCGGTTCCTTTTGTACCGAAAATCTAGTTTTTACTTGTCTAGTAAGGGTTTGAGGCTTTTAGCGACCAGAAAAGTCGATCGACAACCCTCTGCTTTCTAGCGAAGGCAGCCCTCTTCTCTCTTCCCTCTGACTCCTGATTCCTGACTTTTGATTCACGCTCAATCATTAATCGGTGTATCCGTGTCAAAATCACTCTCAGAGTGCCTTCCTTCTTCCCTATTCCTTCTTCCCTCTTCCTTCTAAAATATTTAGCACGAGTGATCACACTTTTTGCTAAACTTGTGGTTTGAGAAATAGTATTTACAAGGATGGCTAGGGATGTCAGCAGCCGCGCAAGTAACCGACTCTACCTTTAAGCAGGAAGTGCTCGATAGCGAAGTTCCAGTTCTAGTGGATTTTTGGGCTCCCTGGTGCGGGCCCTGCCGGATGGTGGCACCTGTGGTAGAGGAAATTGCCGTGCAATATGAAGGGCAGGTGAAGGTAGTAAAAGTTAATACCGACGAGAATCCTAATGTGGCTAGTCAATACGGTATCCGCAGCATTCCGACGCTGATGATATTTAAGGGTGGCAAACAGGTGGATATGGTGGTTGGGGCGGTTCCGAAAACTACTCTTTCCAACACTTTGGAAAAGTACATTTAACGCAACTGCTCGCAGTTGTGCGCTGTTTTTTTGGGGCTGCGAGGATGCTAACTCGCTTAGCAGACGGGGGTAAGGCTACTGAAAAAGTCGTTAGTCGCCAGCTGGGCAATTTGCTGGTAGCTAAGGGCTGATAATTTTGCCTTGCCCCTTAATTTTTTCTAGCTACAAATTGTTACCGTTGCGGAAAAATTCATGATTCCTTCTCCGTCTGGTCAAGCTTTTGAATCCCTCCACGCTGAGGTGATAGATTTGATTAATGACTTGCCAATGTTGAAGCACGAAGAATGGATCGGACGATCGCTCTCGACGATCATGCGGATAGCCGGAGAGGAGATCGATCGCCTAGACTGGAAAATTATCTCGGCATCTCTGCGAGATATGGAAAATGCTTTCAAGATGTTTTATCCTTACCGTCACCTTCGTAAAATTGTGATTTTTGGTTCGGCGAGGGTGTCCCCGGAATCGCCAGAATATCAGATGGCCAAAGATTTGGCTAGAGCCATTACCCAGCAGGGGTTTATGGTGATTACTGGTGGCGGCGGCGGGATCATGCAAGCGGGGAATGAGGGCGCGACTGCTGAACATTCTTTTGGACTGAATATTCAATTGCCTTTCGAGCAAAATTCTAATCCTTTCATTGCGGGCGATCGCAAGTTGCTCAATTTTAAATATTTTTTCACTCGCAAGTTATTTTTTCTGCGGGAAAGCGATGCTTTGGCTCTGTTTCCCGGCGGTTTTGGCACTTTGGACGAGGCTTTTGAGTGTCTGACTTTGACTCAAACGGGCAAGTTTGGGCCCGCTCCTCTGGTGTTAATCGATCGACCAGGGGGAGATTATTGGCACGATTGGAATGCTTTTGTGCAAAAACAATTGCGGGGTAGGGGTTTGATTTCTGCTGACGATCGCAGTCTATATACGATTACTGACAGTGTGGAGGAGGCCTGCGAGGCGATCGCGAGTTTTTATCTAGTTTATCACTCCTGTCGCTATGTGGATGAAAAACTGGTAATTCGCTTGAAGTCTGAACTTTCTGATGCTAATGTCGATCGGCTAAATGCTGATTTCAGCGATATTTTAGTCAAGGGAAAAATTGAAAAAACTCAAGCTTTACCCGCAGAAGTGGGAGATAAAACTTTCGATTTGTCACGCCTGATTTTGCATTTCAACCAGCGAGATTTGGGGCGGCTTTATCAGCTAATTGCTACTGTCAATCAAATGGGAGCGGCATCGCCGGCGGCGGTGCATCCAGAACAAAAGTAGTTATTAGTCAGTTGTCTGTAGGGGCGGGTTTCACGAGAAATATTTGTAACTAATTCAGGGGATAAATAAACCCGCGCCTCTGATTGAGATAAGTTTGATCTCAATTCCGGTAACACCGGAATGGTTGATCCTTCGGCTTCGCTCAGAGCAACGTTGTTGATTGTTGATTGTGATACCGTCTAGGGTTTTTTCGGAATGATTAAACCTTTCTAGGCCACAGAGTCCACAGAGTCTCCAGAAGAGAGAGATGAATAATTCCGATGTCAACGGATTTGATATGACAGGCTGTCTTTTGACAAAAAGGATAGCCGACAGTCATTATATTCAGCAATCATCGATCACCGATCGGCAGTAAAAAAAACTAAGGACTAATGACTGCTGACTACTAACTCAAAATGCTAGAATTACTACTAATCAGCACTTTAGGATTTCTCGGCAGTTTCGGACACTGCGCGGGAATGTGCGGCCCGCTGACAGTGGCGTTTTCCCTGTCGGCTGCGGGTAAAGATAAATTAGCTTCTTTCCGCTTTCATTTGCTATTAAACTTGGGAAGAATTGTTGCTTATGCCTTAGTTGGTGCTGCAATTGGCGGAGTGGGTTCGGTATTAATTGCTGGCGGACAAATGGCTGGTACTGGTAGCGGATGGCGACGGGCGATCGCAATTCTGACTGGTACGATGCTGGTTTGGTTTGGATTAATACAAATTCAACCAGATTTGTTGCCGCGTTTGCCATTGCTGCATCCAGTTTCGCACGATCGCATCGGCAATGCAATGACTAAGATTTCAACTAAAAAAAGTTGGTGGATACCAGTAGCTTTGGGTTTGCTTTGGGGTTTAATTCCCTGCGGTTTCCTGTATGTAGCGCAAATTAAAGCAGCGGAAACCGGAAACCCAATTTTGGGTGCGGCAACGATGTTTGCATTTGGAATGGGTACACTACCAACTATGCTGGGAGTGGGGTTTTTTGCTGGTAGATTAAGCGCTGACAAACGTAGTCAACTTTTTCGCGCGGGTGGTTGGGTGACAATTGCGATCGGCATGATTACTCTACTGCGAACCGATGAAATGGTTGATTTGACCGGCCACGCATCCCTACTATGCTTGATGCTAGCACTGATTGCGCGTCCAATTAGTCAGTTTTTACCGCAACTGTTGCGCTACCGTCGGGCTTTGGGTGTCGGAGGGTTTGCGATCGCCCTTGCACACACATTTCATATGCTAGATCATACACTGCAATGGAATTTTGACGCGCTATCTTTTATGTTGCCGCAGCATCAATTAGGGATGATAGCTGGGATAGTGGCGCTACTGTTGATGATACCGGCGGCGGTTACAAGTTGCGATCGCATTCAAGAATATTTAGGGAAGCGGTGGCGGCAAATTCACCTGTTAAGTGTTCCCGCTTTTTTGCTGTGCAACCTGCACACTGCACTCATCGGTTCTCGCTATCTCGGCGGTTTTGAATGGAAATTGCACAATCAAATGTTGACAGCCCTGTTAGCGGTGGTTACGCTGTTAGTTATGTTTCTGCGATCGCGCTTATTTTGGTCACTTTTATCACTGGATAATTTCTATGTTTCCCCTGTCAAACAAAAGTAAAAGTTTAGGATTGTTAGTTTTATTAGGATTGCTAATAGAAGCAGGAATATTTCCCATACCGTCGTTCAACTCAACTTCAGTTTTAGCCCACGAAGTCGAAGTAGTGGGAGATGTCGCCGCTACCTTTCACCTAGAACCCAATCACAATCCCCGCGCCGGAGAGACTGCGAGAGTCTGGTTTGCACTGACTCGCAGGGGCGGTCAAATTATCCCATTAGAGCAGTGTAATTGCAAGTTAGAGGTCTATCCCAAAGGTTATAAAGAGGGGGATACAGCGCTGATTGAACCACCTTTAAAAGCAGTATCTGCCGAGCGCTACAAAGGCATTCCCGGAGCTGATATTGTATTTCCCAAGGCTGGAATTTATGAATTAGAACTCAGTGGCGAGGCAAAAGTAGCAACTAATTTTAAACCCTTTAAACTGACTTATACAGTCACAGTTCGGTAAGATCATCTCCAGTCAATAAACATAAATAGGACTTACGCACTCAAGGGCGGTTTTGCGAGGGTTTGAGATTCTTCGCGACCCTCAGAATGACAGAATTACCTTGCAATGCGTAAGTCCCGATCAATCTTGTAGGGGCGGGTTCACCGAAAATAATAGCCTAAAACCCACAAACTCCTAAACCAGCGCCCACCCAAAGTTAGGTAATATCATATACTCTCTTCTCTTTCTCTGCGTTCTCTGCGCTCTCTGCGGTTAAATCATTCCGATCAAATCTGTATAAAACCTTAAAAGTTGCTTGAGCTACAAATTTTCACTAAATTTTAGATTATATTAGAGTCAATGTCAATTCTAGGAATTGTGCCAACGAATCTCTCTTGAACTGACCAAAGGATACAAAACATGGATATCTTATCTAACACCGTCGCCCTATCGCGGATGCAATTTGCGCTAACCGCCATATTCCATATGCTGTGGCCAGTTTTGACTACTGGAATGGGAATTTATCTGGTAATTGTTGAAGGAATGTGGCTAAAAACTCGCAATCCTGACTATTACCATCATGCTCGTTTTTGGTCTAAACTCTATGTCCTAAACTTCGGCATTGGGGTAGCTTCCGGCATTCCAATGGAATTTCAATTTGGCACAAACTGGGCACCATTTTCCGAAGCAGTTGGTGACTTTTTTGGCAGCATTTTAGGGTTTGAAGCTTCAATGGCATTTATGCTAGAAGCCGGCTTTTTAGGAATTATGCTCTTCGGTTGGGGCCGCGTTCACCCGATCGTCCATTATTTCGCTACAATCATGGTAGCCTTCGGCGCAAACCTATCAACCGTCTGGATTCTAGTCGCTAACTCTTGGCTGCAAACTCCCGCCGGCGGAGAAATGGTCAATGGCAAGTTTATTGTCAGCGACTACTTTCAAGCAATTATGAACCCGTTTGCATTAAAGAGCATTCTCCATATGTTTTTTGCAACATGGGAAACCTCGCTATTTGTCATTGGCGGAATTAGCGCTTGGTACATTCTTAATAAGCGCAACGAAGCCTTTTTTTCCAAGTCTTTAAAGATTGCCATAGCGACGGCGATCGCAGTTGCACCTTTGCAGATATTCATCGGACATTTGAGCGCCGAACAAGTCTATCACTATCAGCCGACCAAATTAGCAGCAATCGAAGCTAAATGGGAAACCTCCCCAGCGGGAAGTTCAGCCGATTGGACTTTAATGGCTTTACCTAATGAAAAAGCCCAAAAAAACGACTGGGAAATCACCGTACCTAATGGCTTAGGATACGTTCTAGAATTCAAACAAAAACTCTCCGAACCAGTCCTCGGATTAAAAGAATGGAAACCAGAAGATCGACCCAGAATGGTCGGTTTAATCTACTATTCTTTCCGCATCATGTCCGGCATTGGATTCTTCTTTGTAGGATTGATGCTGTTCAGTATAATTCAGTGGATGCGAGGCAAACTTTCTGCTGAAAACATTGCTCAACAAACTTGGCTGATGCGCGCTTGGATATTAGCAGCGCCCCTGGGATATATTGCTGTAGAATCGGGTTGGATTGTCCGCTGTGTCGGCAGACAGCCCTGGGCTTTATACGGGCAAATTCGCACGGCTGACGCAGTGTCAAACATCCCCGCTAGCAATGTTTTAACTTCTCTCAGTTTCTTTGCAGTTGTTTACAGCTTTTTGTTTGTTTGCGCCTTGTATTTTGGCAGTCGCATTATCCGCAAAGGCCCTAATTTAAATCTGCCGATTCCTGGTTTAGACAATCAACCAGCCATCGAAACAGAACCCGCAGAACACATTCCCGATCAGCGTCCCGCAGAAGCACAACAATAGGAGATTTTATGCAAGCTTTGGAGCATTTTCTCCCGCAAGTTTGGTTCGTAGTTTTGGCTTTATTTCTATTGCTCTACGTCATGCTAGACGGTTTTGACTTAGGCGTAGGAATCCTGTCTCTGACTGCCTCAGACGACGAACGCAGGGGCATTTTAATGACCAGTTTGGGCAATGTTTGGGATGCTAATGAAACTTGGTTAGTGTTGATGGGAGGCGCTTTGTTTGGCGCATTTCCCCTCGCTTATGGCACGATTTTAACTGCCTTGTATATCCCGATTATGATGATGCTTTTTGGCTTGATTTTTCGGGCAGTAGCATTTGAGTTTCGCGAGCATTCCAACCGCAAATTATTTTGGAATTATGCTTTTGGTGCAGGCAGTTTCTTGGCAGCTTTAGCTCAAGGTTTAGCCCTCGGTGCTGTACTCGAAGGTATTGCGGTTGATGCAACTGGGCATTTTGTCGGTACTACTTGGGATTGGCTGGATTGGCGATCGATATTAGTTGCTTTGACGCTAGTTCAAGGTTACGTTTTGATTGGTTCAACCTATCTGATTATGAAGACTCAGGGGGAACTACAGACAACTCACTATCGCACGGCTAAAATTGCGGCGGTGACAACGTTAATCGGAGCGATTTTGATTACGATCGCCACTCCGATTTTTTACGAAAGTGCTAGATCCAGGTTGTTCGAGAAACCGCTAGTTTATGTCTTTGCGGCGATTCCTTTGCTGGGAGTGCTGTTAATTGGACTGTTGCTTAGAAGTCTCGATCGCCAAGAAGAACGCACGCCGTTTGTCTGGACAATTTTGATTTTCTTGCTCACTTTCATCGGCTTGGGATTGATTGTTTTTCCCTACATTATTCCCTCGCAAGTCACGATTTACCAAGCCGCAGCTTCGCCCAGCGCCCTGGTATTTATGATTGTGTTCATTGGCTTTCTGATCCCGATTATGATTTTCTACAACATCTACAATTACGTTGTNNCTTACGCACGCTCCACGAAATTAGGTCATCCTGAGTGTAGCGAAGGATCTTTGAGATACTTCACTACATTTCGTTTGTTCAGCATGACAAACAATAGCTGCATAAGTCCTGAATTACAGATTATTGTTTTCTGATACCATCACAACTTACGCGATCATACTATACATAGCACCAAAAAATACAATAGAATGAAATGGAATGTTCTAATTCAAGTGTTTTCTAACAGAGGATCAACGAGTTATGGATGCGATCGCCAATTTATCCGGTTATCAAATAACAGAGCAACTTTACGGAGGTACACGCACCCTAGTCTATCGAGGCATCCGTACCAGTGACAAATACCCAGTCGTCATCAAAATACTGCGGAACGAATACCCCAACTTCAACGAACTCGTCCAGTTTCGCAACCAGTACACCATTGCCAAAAATCTCGACATCCCCAGCATTATCAAACCTCTGACCCTGGAAGTATACCACAATAGCTATGCCCTTGTCATGGAAGACTTTGGCGGAATCTCCCTATCTACTTATCTCAAAACAGCAACAAATGAAAAGCAACCCTCTAACTTTTTATCTTTAAAAGAATTTCTCAACCTAGCTCTGCAACTGGCTGACATTCTCGACTATCTCTACCAAAACCGAGTCATTCACAAAGACATCAAACCCGCCAATATTTTAATTAATCCAGAAACAAAACAAGTCAAATTAATTGATTTTAGTATCGCCTCACTACTGCCGAGAGAAACCCAAGAAATCCAGAATCCCAATATCTTAGAAGGAACATTAGCCTATCTTTCACCAGAACAAACCGGAAGAATGAATCGCGGCATTGACTACCGTAGTGACTTTTATTCCCTCGGTGTTACCTTCTATGAATTGTTGACTGGGAAGTTACCATTCGTGTCAGATGACCCGATGGAATTGGTGCATTGTCATCTCGCCAAACAGTCGATACCGCTCTCTCAAATTAATCCAGAAATCCCCATAATTTTATCACAAATTGTCATTAAACTGATGGCGAAGAATGCCGAAAATCGCTATCAGAGTGCGTTAGGGATCAAGCAGGATTTAGAGATTTGTCGGGCTCAGCTACAAAAAACAGGCAAAATAGAACCTTTTGAACTTGGAAAGCGAGATATTAGCGATCGCTTTACTATCCCCGAAAAGCTCTACGGTAGAGAAAAAGAAGTTGCTCACCTATTAGCTGCCTTTGAACGAGTCAGCCTGGGAGTAACAGAAATGATGCTAGTGGCGGGTTTTTCTGGCATTGGCAAAACAGCAGTTGTCAATGAAGTTCATAAACCAATTGTTCGTCAGCGCGGTTATTTTATCAAAGGCAAATATGACCAATTTCAGCGAAATATTCCCTTTTCGGCATTTGTTCAAGCCTTCCGCGACTTAATCGGGCAATTATTATCAGAATCGGATACCCAACTGCAAACCTGGAAACACCAGATTTTAGCAGCCGTGGGAGACAATGGACAAGTCTTGATTGACGTGATTCCTGAGTTAGAAAATATCATCGGTAAACAGCCTGCTACACCAGAANNTGAATTTGCTAAAACTGTTGATGCAAGATACTGGACATTTATTGATATTAGGTGCTTATCGAGATAACGAAGTCTCCCCTGTACATCCATTTATGTTGACAGTGGATGAGATTCACAAAACTGGGGCAACGGTGAATACAATTACTTTGTCACCGTTAAGCGAAGCAGATCTGAATTTGTTGGTGGCGGATACGCTTAATTGCGAATCATCTCTTGCACAACCTTTGACAAAGTTAGTATATCAAAAAACCCAGGGAAATCCTTTCTTTGCCACTCAGTTTCTCAAGGCATTACATGACGATCAGCTAATTAGCTTTTACCCCCCTCAGTCCCCCCTTGGTAAGGGGGGAAGAAATATCTGTAGCCTNNGACGGCTACGGCTTTATGGAAAGTAATGCAGGAAGGTTTGGTAATTCCCACGAGCAAAATCTATAAGTTCTTTACGGAATCGGAGAGTGATGAAGTTGTAAAGGCTTCAGCTAATCCCACTTAT
>DPLL01000107.1:0-4784 GCA_003542015.1 Microcoleaceae cyanobacterium UBA9251
TAAGTTGACACCAATGGGCTCTTGGAGTGTCCATACGGGATATTGAATGTATTCACCATTCTTGTTCTGCTTTTGCTTCTGCTTTGATTAAATTTTGCCGCATTTCCCCCCAATTAATCCGATCGCACATAGCATCTTGTAGGAGTTTACCCTGCTGTAAATATAAAACTCGCGTCGAAAATTCCTGGGCTAATTCTAATTGGTGATTTACCATTAAAATAGTGGTTTTGCTGTTAGTTAACTCTGTCAATACTTGCACAAGGTAGTGGGCTTTTCCGGCGTCTAGGGCGGATGTTGGCTCGTCTAACAGTAAGATTTTGGGTTGTAGAATGATAGCGCGGGCGATCGCCACGAGTTGTTTTTGGCCTACTGAGAGTTGCAATTCGGTACGTGTGAGCCATTCTTCGGGTATACGCAATTGTGCGATCGCCCCGCTAATTCTCTCAGCAATGTTTGATGAATTCACGCCCCGCAGTTTCAAAGGATAGGCGAGTGCTTCTCGCACCGACATTCCCAACAGCTTCGATTCTTGAATAACTAGGGTGATTTGTCTGCGAAGTTCGATCGCCGGAATTTGCCGATATTCCCTATTTTCAAGATAAATTGCGCCACTTGTGGGGCTGCTGAGCCGATTTAGCAGCCGCAACAGGGTTGTTTTCCCCGCACCAGAAGGGCCCACAATCGCAATGCGATCGCCCTTGTGTACCTGAAACGAGATATTGTCTAGTAAGTAATTTGAGGCGATCGGTGTTTTAAAACTTACATTCTCAATTCGCAGTTGAGGTGTGATTTCTGTATGATTTTCTGAATAATTAGGCATTGAATTAATTAAAAATAGGGAAGAATTCCTATGATTGAACCGCGAAGACGCAAAGGACACGAAGGAAGAGTCAAGAAGAAGATAGGAAAAAAAATAACCAGATACCAGACTTTTTAAAGAAATCCGGTATCTAATAAATTCATCCGTGTATCCGTGTCCGCATCCGTATCGTGCCCTTCTTCCTTCTCAGGCTTTTACAGCTTTTTTCAAAGGAAAACCCAACTGTTCGCGCTGTTCTAAATAAAGCTGAGCAACCCGTCGCGCCAAGTTACGAATTTTGGTGATGTACCGAGTTCTTTCTGTTACCGAAATCACACCTCTAGCATCTAATAAATTGAAAGTGTGAGAACATTTTAGCACATAATCAAGACTAGGTAAAACTAATCCTTTCTTGGTCAATTGTTCTGCCTCTTGTTCGTACAGTCCAAACAGCGTAAACAACAATTCTGGATTAGAAGCTTCAAAGTTATAGGTACACTGTTCTATTTCTCCTTGCAGGTGAACGTCGCCGTAAGTGATGCCATCTTTCCACTGAATTTTGGTCATCGCATCGACTTCTTGCAGATACATTGCGAGGCGTTCTAGTCCGTAGGTAATTTCAATGGATACCGGGCGACAATCAATGCTACCACACTGTTGAAAATAGGTAAATTGGGTGATTTCCATGCCGTCCAGCCAGACTTCCCAGCCAACACCCCAAGCTCCTAAAGTCGGAGATTCCCAGTTGTCTTCTACGAAGCGAATGTCGTGGTCTTCTGGTCTAATTCCTAATGCTCTCAGCGAGTCTAAATAGATTTCTTGGATGTTAGGAGGAGATGGTTTAATTAGGACTTGATATTGATAGTAATGTTGGAAGCGATTGGGATTTTCGCCATAACGTCCGTCGGTGGGGCGGCGACAGGGTTCGATGTAGGCGACTGACCAAGGTTCGGGCCCAATTGCTCTGAGAAAGGTGTGGGGATTCATGGTTCCTGCACCTTTTTCTGTGTCGTAGGATTGGGCGATCAGGCAGCCTCGATCGCTCCAGAATTTGTTTAAGGTGGCAATGACTGATTGAAAGTTCACTGGTTTAAATCTGGTTAGTAAGTGTCTCAACTTATTTAAGCATACAAAAGGCAGGGTTTATTAGAATAAGCCCTGCCGAAATTAGATGTGGTGTGAAAATTTAGGAAGTTTCGATCGCATTCTCGTTTAGTCTGCGGGAGCGAGGGAAACTAAGAGAGTGATGTTGTTAATGCCGATGACATAAACGGTGTCTCCAGGTGTGAGGGTGATTTGGCGATCGCACCGTGCGGGCCACCAGCTACCTTGGAAGCGGACGCGACCAGTTTGATTGGGGTAAATTGATTCATCGACGACTGCTTCTTCGTTGAAGTAGTTGAAATTGGTGTTGATGTAGTTGTCGATTAACATATTATCTGCTGTGCTGTAGGTTTTAGTGGAAAAAATAGAACCGAAAGCTTTTACTACGTTGAACATTTCCCTGACTCCTTTTGTGTTAATATATACTGTAATTTTCTATTGATGCGATTTGAGAGGCTGCATTTCCTGGGTGGAGATTTATTTATTACCCTTATATTTCATTGTTCTTGCCTTTTCTCCTTCGATCGGGATAAAATGCTAAGATTTTTGGAAATGTTTAAGGGAATTAAGCATCTGTTTTGAGTGATCGTCAATCCAGTAATTGCTAGGACTGAATTCAGGATTTACTGGTTTGGTAGTTAGTGGGATTTATCTCAAGGGTGGATGTTGTTACCTACATTAGAGATTGACTGATTCCGCATTACTGCTGCTGTGAAAATGTGAGATTTTTCGGTTGGCTTTTTGGGTGGGATTGTTTGACTAAGTTGTGACTCACTTGCTTTACATTTACTAATTTGCCAGAAGTCGAATGTCTTTGGTGCGATCGCCTGTCCACTTTCCGGCCCTGGCACTGGCACAGGACAATTTTGACCAGGTGAACAACGATTTTATATGCTTTTTCGGCTATTGCTCAGCCAATATCCTGTGCCACTTACGCCAACTGACACAAGCCTAGGTAAATTATGAATTTACACACTCTGGAGCTCAAAACCCGGAATATCTGTAAATTGCCCAGAATTACGCATAGCATCTAAATCAGCGTGTCTTGTAGGCGCAATCCCCCTAGAAAAGCCCCTATCCATAGGATGACTGCGTAAGTCTATCTACTCATAACCCTAGACTTGAGTCTCTAAAATTTGTTTGATACCGCATAATTGTGACAGGAATTCTGAATAAAGTTTTAGCCAATTGAGACAAGCCGAACTTGAATTTAAGCGACTGCGGCAACTCTTGCCATGAAACTTGTACAAATCCAAAGCGAGTGTAAAATGATGCGAGTCGGGAACCCAAACATTCTAAATATAGCGGTTGTGTAGCCTGTGCAATTAAATGTTTGGCGAGGTAGCTTCCTAAACCTCGATCGCGCCAATCTTTCATCACCACCAAACTGCCCAACTCTTGCGCCCCCGCAAAGTTCCGCAACTGTCCGCAAGCAGCCAGATNNGGGCGGATTGCACATTGTGGCGGCAACGAAAAAGAACTTTCATTCATTGTGATTCCTGTTGGCTGTCTCGTTTGGATTGAGCTTTCAACATCCTTTCTTTTAGCCGCGCATTTCTCTCGGCAATTTCGGAATTTCCCTCATACCAAGGCGGAACATCGTCATAATCGGGAATTCCATCATCTATCAGATAGCGCGCGTTGGGCTGCTTGGGATAACCAGCAGCCAATCCTCCAGTACAGATAACAAACAAGGCTGTATTTTCAGCAGCTTTTAATGCTCTCTTTGCTGCGGGAGAAACTCTCACAATATCGCCGCCCTCAAGTGTCAATATTTCCCCATCTACAACCATCAGGCCTTTGCCTTCAACTACAATATAAACTTCTTCTTGTTCTGCGTGGCTGTGAGTAAATGTGTAGCCCTCACCAGCCGGCAAGCGAATCAAACCTAAAGCTACTCCTTGCAGATTTAGCTGTCGCCAAGGGTTGGTGAGTTGGGGCAAATTATCAAAGTCAAAGTGAGCTTTAGTGAATTTATTGTTACTTTCAGAATCTAGTTCCATATTGTACCCTCAATGAGAAGAGGTGTTACTGGAAATTATACCAGCGACGCGCTTCCAAATGCGAAAGAATTCATAAAGTTCATTTCCGGGACTCCCAATATCAAAAAGTTTAGACACGGCATACTGGGGTGTGTCTTGTTTGGTAACTTTGATAAATCGAAAGCTGCTGCCATTTGTCAGAAGCCCAAATTTTACCTTTTCTGGGCTGAGGTCATTCAGCATATAAAATAGTAACTGAGGAAGTCCAGCTTCAACGGAATATTGCGCTCGTTTGGCTTCGATCGCAACAACCCAAAAAGATTCAATTAAAAGCAGAAAATCAATATTTCCTCTGACAAGTATACCTTAGCCCTTAACAACACCTCGCTTACAAAAATAGCCGATCGCGCTCAACCCCAACCCCAAATCGCACAGATGCAACAATAAACCTCCCCAACCGGCAAAAATACTGCAATCCGTGTTTCTCGATTTGCTGCTGCGAATTTTGCGACAGATCCAACAAGAATATCCCACCGAATACAAGGCTAAATTGTTCGATCGGGTAGAATCGGTTTACTTAGAGGGCAACTAAGAACTAGAGTTATTCATAGAAACACCAAAGGGACGTTCTCGAATTGAAGCAATCCATCACTTGGCTGGCGACAACCACCGCGTTTATATGATTTTTGCGGAATTTTTGACTCGCGATTCGCTCGATAAACTGGTGAAACCATTTTTGCAAACGCTGGATGAATTGACGCCGTACTATCAGGCGCGGATGGCGTGGCTTTCGCCGCAGCAACGCAAGATATTGGACGCTATGAATAAGCCTTAGTTTTCAAACAAACAATTGAGACCCCCGGCGATTGGAAATCGCGGCTACACAAACGATGTCCGCC
>DPLL01000107.1:4834-5071 GCA_003542015.1 Microcoleaceae cyanobacterium UBA9251
GCAGATGTCGCCCTCGATCGCACTTTTCGCAATTGTCAACTAACCGACCTCGATCGGCGTTTAGTCACAGAATTAGTCTATGGTAGTGTCAGGAGAATGCGATCGATCGACTTTATCATCGACAAACTAGCCACAAAAAAATCCTCCCAACAACCGCCAGAACTCCGTACCATCTTTGATGGCACATCTCAACTGGCCGCAAGCCCACATTTTAGGACATTCTTGGACGGGAAAACT
>DPLL01000104.1 GCA_003542015.1 Microcoleaceae cyanobacterium UBA9251
TAGCTCGATCGCGATCGAGCTAATTTGTGCCCGGTGGCGACATAGATTCTACCCAGCCCTTATAGCTGTAAACTTATGATTGCGAGTGTTTTCCCATTTCGGATAGTTTTGGTGCAAATTTTAATTGTGTTTTTGGCGATCGCGATCGAAGCGTGGTTTCTCCAAAAGCTACTTAAACTCGGCCCTAAAACCAGCGTTGAATATACCACCATCATCAATCTATCTTGCACTTGCGTAGGTTGGTTAATTTTCTTCGGCCTTGAAAGCGTGCTTTCAAAAGACCTGCGGGAACGGCTGATCGGTTATATGTTATTAGGAGGCTCCCAGGATGTTTACGCTCCCATAACTCTGATAGCAGTAGCAGTATTAGGAATAACTTTTTTAGCCAAGTGGCAGGGATTAGAACTGGTGCAAAATTTGGCATCTGGCAATACAAAAACAACCAAACCTCAATTCTTAGGGCCGCCCACCCTCACCAAGCGCCCTCCTAAAAAAACTTTCCAAGTAACTACTACTTTTGGTGCAGTTTTAATCGCCCACACTGTTAGCAATTTCGTCATCTTAACCGTGTTGTTTTTGGAAAGCGTCAATTGAAATCTATGATGAAACAATTTTTGGATGTCACCGAGCAACTTACGAAGCTAACCAATAACCTTTGGGAAACCAATAAAAAAGTCCAAAAGACTATGGTTCCGCCTAAAGTTGTCCACTGGAAGACGCCTTTACTGATTAGCATATTTTTAGCTTTGCTGTCGGTGGCGGCCTTCGCTGATGCGCCAACCAGCACGACTATTGCTGATTTGAGCTGGTTGTTTTTTACAATTTCAATGGGTGCACTCACCTGTCAGAAACCTTTTGTTCTTTACGGAATAATTATCAGTCCGTGGGTGACAAGTTTCTTAATTGGCTTGTGGTTATTGGTAAGATTGCCGACAGACAATAAGGAAATAGCGTGGATAGCTGGCCCGATTATCGCCATCGTAGTTGCTGCTATCATCGAAATTTGGAAAAGCGAGTCAAAATGGGAAAGAGTCAGGTCGTTAGTTCGCCCGCAATTTGTGATTTTTACCCTGTGTCATGTGCTGATTTCTTGTTGGTTTGCCTTTCACTTTTTAATTCAAGGTTGGCTGCAAGACTATCCGAGTGTTTTATCACAGAATTTGAAGCAAAGCGATTATGTGGTGACATTTCAAGGCCCAACTATTAATCGCTCCCGAGGTGTGGTTATGCTCACTGAAATGGAGAAATACCTCAAACAAGAGGCTCGCACAAAACCTTGGGCGCAGGTAGAGCAAATGCTGATAGATATTGACAACGAGCGCTTTTTTCTGAAAAATGAAGCGTTTAAAAAAATGCGGATAGTTCCAGAAGATTCTCGCTGGGATGTCAAAACTTCGATCGTCCAAGGACAGTCTCGCTATCAATTAGAAATGCAAGCAACTTGGCTAGGACTTGTTTTCAGACCGGAAATATATTCGTTTAGCAAATCTTGCGAAGTGTTCAATATAGGAAATGCAGCTACTATAGACTGCGGTGCTATCAAACGCTCTAAGCCAGGGCTGAAAAAAGATGGAACTCCGGGAGAGACTCAAGTTTGATTCTGCTTTTGGCTGCTCAATGCAAACCTAACAGCAGGAAATGATTCTGCTGTTAGTTTCTGTCATTTCCCAATTCCTAATTCCCAATTCCTAATTCCCAATTACCAAATGAATTTGAGAAGAATCTTGACTGTTGCGATTAATGTATTCTGGGAAGTAATTCGCGATCGCATCCTGTACTTAATTATTGTTTTTGCTCTGTTGATGGGAGCTGCGGTGCGGTTGATACCGGAATTGGCGGCGACAACAGAGAAAAAAATTATCTTAGATATCGGTTTGGCTGCTATTAGCATCCTCGGTATAATTGTCACTGTCTTTGTGTCTACCGGATTGGTTAACAAAGAAATTGAAAAACGGACTGTTTACCTGTTGGTAGCTAAACCGATAAGTCGCGCTGAGTTAATTGTTGGCAAGCATTTAGGGTTATCGGCAGTGCTGGGCGTACTTGTCGCGGCAATGACTGTTATTTATCTGGGAATTTTGAGTTTTCATCGCATTCCTTACCCTTTACAAAGCATTTTAATAGCTTCATTATTCATCTGGTTCGAGCTTTCTTTGGTGACTGCTATAGGGATTTTATTTGGAGTGTTTACCAGTTCGCTGCTGGCAACTTTACTGACATTTGGCGTTTATCTGGTGGGACATTCGACGCGAGATTTAGTGGCTTTGGGTAAGTTAACTAAAAATCCTGGCATTGAACAATTGATGATGGGACTTTATCTGGTTTTGCCCGATTTGGCGCGATTTAATTTGAGAAATGATGCTGTTTACGGACAAGTGCCTTATTTGGCTGCTCTGATTACAAATGCTGGCTATGGTTTGCTGTATGGGGTGTTGCTGCTGTCAATTTCGATCGCTATATTTTCCCGCCGGGAGTTTTAAAACAATAAACAGAATACCCAGATACCCGACTTCGCAGAAGTTGTCGGGTATCTAACACAATCCTGGAGGCAGCTATTGTGTCTGTCATGAGATCCTTCACAATCCTGAGCTATGCGTTGGATCGGGACTCCGCAGTGTGGTAAAGTATCGATCGAGATTCTTCGCTACGCTCAGAATGACAGAATTATGTTGCAATGAGTCAATGACAGAATTATGTTGAAATGAGACTTGTAGGGTGCGTCAGACTTTCGTTATAGGGCGATTATCGAGGGTTTGATCTCTGACGCACCTTACTAATTGTGACACTTGGCTTTAGTCCTAATCCAAAAAGTTATCGATCGACAATCGAGATTAAAACTTACACTTTTATTGGTAAAATTAGGTGACTTATGACTACTATAATTCAAAAGCCGATATCACAGCTAAAGATTACTTGGCCGCTGCTACCAGATGATTTTCTCCTACCAGATGACCCTGTAGACGATATAGACCATCCTTTAATCGCTAATGGTTTGCGCCAGTCTTTAGTTGCTTCCCCCGAACTAATGCAAGACGCACTGATCGTTTCTAATTTTGCTTTGTGCGCGGCTGTGGACGATCGCACTATTTGCAAAGCCCCAGACTGGATGTACCTGCGCCCCGTTCAACCTTGGCCTCACAGCTATCCGCGCCGCAGTTACACTCCTCATACCGAAGGAACAGTCCCTTTTGTAGTGATGGAATTTCTGTCAGCTACTTACGGCGATGAATACTCTGTCGAACATACAGAAGAAATCGGCAAGTGGTTTTTTTACGAACAAGTAATCGCAGTTCCCCGCTATGTCATTTTTCGACCGCATACAGGCAGAATAGAAGTTTATGCGCTAGAATCAGAGCGCTATGACAATCAAAATCCTGATGAAAACGAGCGTTATTTAATACCTGGATTAGATCTATTTTTGGGAGTTTGGCTGGGAACTCGCGAAGGTAGAACGGGATATTGGCTGCGCTGGTGGAATATGGCTGGGGAGTTGCTTTTGTGGCCGGAAGAACGCGCGGAGAATCAACGCCTGCGGGCTGAAGCGGAAAGCCAGCGGGCCGATCGAGAACAGCAAGAAAAAGAGTCAGCCCAGACTCTGCTGGAACAGGAAAGACAGCGCAATCAAGAACTTTTGGCGCGATTGGCCGCCCTCGGTATCGATCCAGAATAACAGTAAAAAAAAGTTGAAATCATGTTAGTCGAAAAACTCGAAAAATTAAAAAATATCTTCGCACAGATGGATCGGGCGCTGATTGCTTACTCTGGCGGCATTGACAGCACTTTGGTGGCAAAAATTGCTTTTGACGTTTTGGGCGATCGCGCTTTGGCCGTGACAGCAGTTTCTCCGTCTTTATTGCCAGAAGATTTGGAAGATGCGCGGATTCAAGCAGCAGAAATTGGTCTGGTTCACGAGGAAGTAGAAACTCAGGAAATGGCCAATCCTAATTACACTTCTAACCCGGTTAATCGCTGCTATTTCTGCAAAAGCGAACTCCATGATACTTTGAAACCGCTAGCACTCGAAAAGGGTTATCCTTATGTGGTGGATGGGGTTAATGCTGATGATTTAAAGGATTATCGTCCGGGGATTCAGGCCGCGAAGGAACGGGGCGCGCGATCGCCTTTAGCAGAAGTAGGAATTACTAAATTTGAAGTGCGGCAATTGGCTAAAGAATTAGGTTTACCTTGGTGGGACAAACCGGCTCAGCCTTGTTTGAGTTCGCGCTTTCCCTACGGTGAAGAAATCACCGTGGGAAAGTTGCAAAGAGTGGGGCGCGCTGAACGATATTTGCGGCAGTTGGGACTGAAAAATCTGCGAGTGCGATCGGATGGAGACACGGCGCGCATTGAGTTACCAGCCCAGGAGATTCAGGAGTTTGTATTAAATGCGGATTTGCCTGCATTAGTCGCGGTGTTTCAAGAGTTGGGTTTTGTTTACGTGACTTTGGATTTGGAGGGATTTCGCAGCGGCAAATTAAATCAGGTTTTGCAGCCGGAATTGTTGGGGGCGAAAGGTTGATTAATTGTCCTGAAAAAATGTCACTACAACTCGGACTTGACTTGTCGGCGATCGCAATTTATGGAAATTTGCATAAATCCTGACTGCTTGTTAAAGCAATAGCATAAACTTAAGTAGCAGCAAACTGAAGCAAGTTTTATGAAAGTTAAATTTAAGTTAATCTCCGTTGTCTTGGCTTTGTTGTTGTGCGCTTACATCCCGTTTCAGGTGTTAGCTAACCCCCAACTTTCGGGTGATACAATTAGCTCTGCGCTGTGGTGGCAAGTTGCTGTATATAATCAGGTACAACAAATTCAAGACCAGCATTATCAAGGGTGCGTGTGGGGCGATTCTATTTCCTCGGCTCTGGTAGCTTCTTTGGGTGAACAAAATTTTAATTTTGCGATCGGCGGGATGAGCTCAGTTTCGCTGCTCGAACAGCTTAAGCTTGTAGTACCAAAGGGTTTTCAGTGCGAAAAATCTATTATTGCGATCGGCACAAATGATGCTATGTACGGCATTAGCGATGAGCAGTTTGTCAGTAATTTGAAAGAGGCGATCGCATAATTGCGATCGACTGGTACTAAACAAATCATTCTTATTCCTAGTTTTTACTCAACTGTTGCCGCCAGCTACAATCCTAAATTAGCAGGAACAATTGCTAGAGTTGACGAAATTAATGTTCTGATAAATCAAGTAGCTAATTCTGAAAAAGTTCCTGTTGAATATCGAGGAATACAAGCATTATTTAAGGAACAAGCACTCAACGAAGATTTAACAATTGACGGCGTTCACCTGAATGCAAAAGGTTTAGATATCTACAGGAAAGTTTTGTTAAATATTTTAAATTCTCCCTCTGAAACGCGCACACCTTCTGATCAGAAACTAAACCCAACACTCATTAATCGGATGTTGGGTTGAGCGATAGCAAAACCCAACACTCTGTACATAACCTTTGAAAACCGCTATGTCAAGGAGTAGACTGAATTTGCTGCGGCTGCTGCTGCTGGAGCTCAAGTTGCTGATTTTGAATCTGAAGTCGCTGATTTTCAACATCAATTTGCCGCTGTCTGTCTTCAAGTAGCAGTCTTCTGTCTTCTGCTTGCTGTAGTCTATCTTGACGTTGTAGCTCTAATTGTAGCAGTCTGTCTTCACGTTGCTGTTCTCTATCTTGACGTTGTATCTCTCTTTCTAGCTGTCTGTCTTCACGTTGCTGTTCTCTGTCTTGATTTTGTTGACGAATCTGTCTGAGTTGATTGCGTCGCTCGAAATCTCCTCCTAAAAATAAGTTCTGAAAAGCATTGATAGTTGTTTGAAACCCATTCAAAACTCCGCTAACAGTGCTGATGACACCTGCAACTCCTGTGATTGGCTGCAAGAAAGTGTTGATATTATCTGCTACTCTAGTATAGCCCGATCGCGCTACAAGAATCACATCATTATTGCGGAGAGTTGGGTTATTATTTAGATTCAACCCTTGAGCAAAATCAACGTCTATAGTGCGGCGAGAAACAGTACCGTTTGGGTTCAAACGCAACAGTTCAACTTTGTCTTTTTTCGCCCGCAATTGATTGAAACTTCCTGCGGTTAGCAAAGCTTGGTGGAGGGATGTACTGGGTTTAACCTGCAAAGCCCCAGGTCTGATCACTTCCCCCACAATATTGATGCTAATCGCGTTCGGAGAAAAGCTGCTGGTTGCGACTTGAGAAACTTCAGCTAAGTCTACGTTAGCTGCTGTTGGGATAATAATGCTATCTCCTTCTTGGAGCAAAATATCTTGGGTAGCATCACCTTTTTGTAGCAAATCCCAGAGATTTACCAGGATAGTTTGTTCAGTACCTCCTCTGATTTGGCGGCGGATTTGCACGCGGCGAATGTCAGCTTCTGTGGTGATACCGCCAGCAATTTTGAGGGCTCTAGTTATGGTTGGTAGCCCCACAACTGCTCCTTGCTGTTGATCAATGGATACAAAACTCAGCTCGGTTTGTTGGTTGGTCGATCGCAAATCAGAAGCAGATACAGTATAAGGCCCTGGCCTGCTTACCTCGCCGACAATTACCACACCAATTGGTTTAGTAATATCAGCGGAAAAATTAGCACTAGCTCTTTGACGTACTTCTTGAGTATTGAGAGCACTTGCTGTCGGTACAAAAATTGTATCTCCATCTCGGATAGTGACATCTTGCCGCAGATTTCCTGTGTCTAAAAAATTCTGCAAATTAACATTAATAACTTGCTCTGACCCACCTCTAGTGGGACGGCGAATTTGGACATTTCGCATATCTCCTGCTGATGTCACCCCTTTTGCAAGTTGCAGCATTTCCATTAAAGTCGGAAATTTTACTCCTCCTTCTCTGACTGGATTAATTTTGTAGGAACCCGGCCGAGTAACTTCACCAGCAACTCCGATATTTAGGGGTCTAGCAATCATCAAAGTTACAGTGACAACGGGAACATTAATAAAGGGTTCGTATCGCTTGGTAATGACGTTGGCCGCTTGTTGCAATGTCAGCCCTTGAATTGATACACTGCGAATGATTGGCAAATTCAGCGTTCCGTCAACTAATACTTGGTATTCTTTGCTAAATTCTGGAACGCCGAAAATATCTAAAGCAATGCGATCGCCCGATCCTAAAATATAAGCTGCTTCTTGTGTCAGTGAACCAAAATTTCCGTTGGGTACAGCGGAGCCTGGGGGGGGTGGTGGTGGTACTCTTGGCCGGTTTCGGTTCGGACTGGGTGCAGGATTTCTGATGACGGGTAACTGAGCTATACTGGGCAGGGAACTGCTCAGTAGCAGGAGTGCTGACAAACTCAGACTTGTGGCGGTTTTAACGGTATGTTTCATGTTTCTTCCTTGGTTGCAGCGTGCCCATGATTAAGAGCGATTTGGTGAATTAATTTTAATTTGTTTTCCCTGTTGTCAAGTGTAGCCTCGCTGCGATTCAAAATCTCTAGCTGGAATGGTAAAATTTGTGCGATCGTACTTGGCAATCTCGCACCCGGTTTGTAAAGGAATTGTAAAGTATGCACCCTCATTTTTTTGATAATATCAAATAATTCTAACTGCTGGGCAAACACAAGTGTCAATCAAACTAGATCAAGTAATTCCCTGGGGGCGGTGTTTGGATGAATACATGGGAATGTTTAATCTGAAACCTGCTGATTTTGAGTTAGAAATTCTTGACTGTGCTGGTGGGCCCGCTAGCTTCAATGCTGAAATGACTCGTCGAGGTAACAAGGTCATTTCTTGCGATCCAGTGTATCAGTTTAGTGCGGTTGAAATTCGCGATCGCATTCAAGCAACTTACCAAACTGTGATTAACGGAGTTCAGGCAAATTTAGATGGCTACGTCTGGACAAATATCACATCGCCCGCACAGCTAGGCGAGGTGCGGATGGGGGCGATGCAGCAATTTTTCAAAGATTTTCCCCTAGGAATTCAGCAATGCCGCTACATAAATGCTGAGTTGCCGTTTTTGCCTTTCACTAATCGCCAGTTCGATTTAGCTTTGTGCAGCCATTTTTTATTTGCCTATTCTCACCTGCTTTCCGAAGAATTTCATATCGCCGCAATTACTGAAATGTGTCGGGTTGCTAAGGAAGTGCGGATATTTCCTTTGTTGCAGAGTTTTACTGGCGATGTTTCCGAGCGGTTGGAGCCGACAATTAAAGAGTTAGAAAAAACAGGTTTTTGTGTGGAAATTCAACAGGTATCTTATGAATTTCAGAAAGGTGGAAACAAGATGTTGCGAGTGACGGGGCGAGACTTGTAGGGTGCTTATGGGCGCACCTTACTACTACAAAAAAACTCCACTTTTCGGGTGTGCAATGATATCATGTCCGCCCGATCAGTTGTCATGCTGAGCGAAGCGAAGAATCTCGGAGATNNCTTCGCTCAGCATGACAAGTAAGTGTTATAGTAACGGATTGCTCGGACTTGATTTAGCACCTTACTACTTTAGTTTAACACACCCGATTGATTAAATTGCTGAGCGTAATAACGAGCATAGCGATCACCATTTTCCAGCAACTCCTCATGAGTCCCCGATTCCATAATTCTCCCTTTTTCCAATACCAAAATTCGATCGGCTTTCCGCACAGTAGCCAAGCGGTGAGCGATAATAAACACAGTCCGATCGCGCATCAATCTTTCCAACGCTTCCTGTACCAAAGCTTCCGATTCCGAATCTAGCGCCGATGTCGCTTCATCGAGAATCAAAATTCGAGGATTGAGCAAAACTGCACGGGCGATCGCAATTCTTTGTTTTTGGCCACCAGATAAATTTACGCCCCTTTCTCCCACCCAAGTTTGATAACCGTCGGGAAACCCACTAATGAATTGATGGGCGTTGGCAATTTCAGCCGCTTCTCGAACATCTTTCAGTTCATAATAAGATTGACCAAAAGCGATATTCTGAGCGATTGTACCAGAAAATAAAATAGTTTCTTGCGGCACAATCCCGATTTGTCGGCGCAGCGTATTTAATGTCACATCTTGAATATCAATCCCGTCAATTAAAATCTTTCCCGCTTGCGGATCGTAAAATCTGGGTAACAAGTTTACTAAAGTAGTTTTCCCGGCACCAGATGCGCCGACAAGGGCGATCATTTCTCCGGGAAGTACCAGCAAACTCATATTTTGCAAAATCGGAACCCCCCCTAGCCCCCCCTTNNTACTGTTGGTTGAATTGCTAATAGTTCAAAAATGCGATCGCTAGAAGCTTCTCCCTGCTTGAAATCGCCGTAATTAGCAGTTGTAATGGCTATCGGATCAATTAACAGCGCCACTCCTGCTATGTAACTGATAAATTGAGTCCCTGTGAGATTACCTTG
>DPLL01000108.1 GCA_003542015.1 Microcoleaceae cyanobacterium UBA9251
AAGAAGTCGGGTATCTAACAGCGATCGCGTTTTTAAATTAGACATTCCTGGACGCATTTCAAGGTAATTCTGTCATTCGCAAGCGTTGCCCTGCGTTCGAGGGAATCGAGCGAGATTCTTCGCTTCGCTCAGAATGACATAATTACAGTGAGTAAGATACATAGTCGCTACGGGGAGTTTTCCCACTCGGCGGTAAGCTTGCGGAAATTGTATTTAGATGCACCGGGATGACAAGTCACGCAACTGCTGATATTTGCGGGTTGCGGCAGTTTGACTTTGGGGTGCAAAGCTTTGAAATAGCGAGAGTTTGCGACTCGATAAGGCACTTCTTCTTCTTTTGATTGGGGACGAGAAAAAGTTTGTAGGTAGTTCCACACTAACAGGCGCGGCGGGTCTACGAGCAGTTTGAGGGTTTGTCCGTAGTGTTGGGGATCTTGCAGCAATCTGCGCCAAGTTTCTGTGGGTAATACTTGCGGCGGCAAACCAATGTGACAGGTGGCGCAGTTTTCTAGGTATAGTTGCTGTCCGAGTTGGTAGCGATCGGGAATGCGATCGACAGTTCCAGTATCTTCGATCGCAGACACCTGAGCAACTCGCGCGGGGGGACTAGAATAGGCAGTCTGAGCTGCAAACCATCCGCAGGTACTGCTGACAACTATCAACATTAGCAAAGTTGAATACAATCCCCGCCAGCCTCCTGGGCGACGATGGCGGGGTTTTGCTTGTTTCATCATACTGAAGAGATTTTTTCCTAAATCACTGGTATGCTCATGCCTTCGCGGGCTAAGCAGCTATTGGCGAAAACTGACTGCACGTCTGCTTCTACTCGATCGAGAAAATCGTCGTTATGGCTCTGATCGTGGTGAAACATCACAACTTTTTTGACTCTAGCAGCTTTTGCTATTTCTACTCCTGCTTGCCAAGTTGAGTGTCCCCAGCCGACTTTCGGGGATTTGAAGTCATAATATTCTTCGTTGGTGTAATTGGCGTCGTAAATCAGCACGTCGGCATCGCGAGCCAGGTGGACGACGTTTTCGTCCAAGCGATCGGGAAAGTGTTCTGTATCGGTGCAGTAGACGGCTGTGTGTCCTTGCCAGGTAACACGATATCCGATCGCCGTATTTGGATGATTGAGCAAAGCGGTTTCAATCTTCACATCGTCGAGTTCGACAATATCCCCCGGAGTCAAGTCGTTAAATTTGAGGTCAGACTGCATCACCTGGATGGGGACGGGAAAATTGGGATGAAGCATTTGGTCGGCCAGACGCTTTTTAATTGTAGTGCCGTTGGGGGCGATCGCTCCGTAAATGTGAAAGCAGTTCCCCGGGATAAAGGCAGGAGTAAAGAACGGAAACCCTTGAATGTGATCCCAATGGGTGTGGCTGAAAAACATATGGGCTTCGACTGGCATTGCTCGCAGCAAGTTTAGGCCCAGAACTCGCAGGCCCGTACCACCGTCAAAGATCAGGCGTTGTTTGCCCAATCGCATTTCTACACAGGAGGTGTTCCCTCCGTAGCGAATTGTTTTGTTGCCTGGGGTGGCGATGCTACCCCGTACGCCCCAAAACTGAACGACAAACTCGGTCAAAGGGCTATTTTCCATAGTGGCTTTGCGATCGGAAGGCTGTACACTGGCGGAGGATTGTTCGGAATCTGGCATCTTTTTTAGCTTTACGCGCCGGAAGTTGGGAATTGAGATTTTAGTTTTTAGTTCTTAGTGTTTTGATTTCGGACTTGAGAGAATATTCTCTCTACCCTGTTTGCGGTTGCATATTTTCTGTGTTCTGAGCAATCCATTTAGATTAAGATAGCGTTGATTTGAGGCGATCGCAGTAAATTTTCCGGCTAAATTTCCTTAAAGGTAGAAGCCAGTCCTCAGAAAGCAGAATTTAGTCTCTACTCGCTCAACTAATATTTTTTTCAACCTTACCGCCGGAGTGCCTTCTGGGCTCTACCAGCCTGTGACTGAGCATTTTGGAGTGATTTAACGTTTCGGCTGCGATCGACTCCTCCACAGGATTCCTAGACGTGCAGTGGTCGCGTTAAGTTCGGCCGAGTGCTTTTTTTGTCTGGTTGCAGTCGAGGGGTGCTGGCTAGGGTCTGTTTTCTTGCCTTTGCAATCAGATTTAGATACCCCTAAATCCCCTTTAAAAAGGGGGAGGTTGAAGCCTCTTGTCCCACACCCCCTACTCCCCTACTCCCCTGATTAAAGGGGGTTAGGGGGGTTCTCCGGGGCAAGACAACAGGCCCTAGGGGCTTATTTGTGATGGGCTGCGATGCACTTTTCCACTAACGGCATTACTAGATCGACATCTTGCCAACCCAGAATTTCTGTCACTTTTTTCTCCAAATTTTTGTAGGTTCTGAAAAATTCGGCTATTTCGTCCAAGCGGTGGGGGGCTACGTCTTTGAGGGACTTATAGTGAGCGTAGCGTGGATCTTTGTCGGGCACGCACAACAGTTTCTCGTCGCGATCGCCTCCATCGATCATTTCTAGCATTCCGATCGGACGAGCCGCGATCACGCACCCTGGAAATGTGGGCTCATCCATCATCACCATGCCATCGAGGGGGTCGCCGTCATCGGCTAAGGTATTGGGTATGAAGCCATAGTCGCAAGGGTATTGCACTGAGGCATAGAGCACTCGATCGAGAGCAAAGGCTTGTAAGTCTTTATCAAATTCGTACTTGTTTTTGCTACCGGCGGTAATTTCGATCAGGACGTTGAGCAGTCCTGGTTTCGGCTGTGCCGGAATTAGCGATAAGTCCACAAGAATATCTCCAAGTTAACAGATGATTGGGGGTGAGTGCTACTTGCCAAACCCCTTTGATAGCATTTTACGGGCGATCGGGATCGATGCTGCATAAGATTGAGAGAAAGCGGGGAGACGGACTCGTCCACCTCAGACTTGGCGAGGGGGCGGACGCTATACCTGAAAAGGTTAGTGCAAGAGTGAATCGCCACCATCAAAAGAATTGAGCGACACAGTTGTTTTAATTTTCAATCCCAACCACTGGCTAAGTTCTGTTGCTAACCACTCGATTTCTGATTCACTTAGTCCCTGCTTCTGTCCCAGTCGATATTTTCGATTTCCGGCTTGAACTATCAAAGAAACTCTCCTCAATTTCTTCCGCGTGAAAGGAATAGTAGATTCAATTTGTTCAATTTCTAACTGGCGAATATCGCGTCTGGGAGTTGGTGGGGACCAATCCCATTGCAACCCGAGCAAATCCTTGATATAGGCAATTTCCTGCCGATCGATTCTGAGACGCTCTTCCACAAATAGCATACCGAGAAACCTTACTAATCCTACAGCCGCCAATAAAATTCCTATTATTATAATTCCTGAATTGTCTCTTTGGTTATGAAAGTTTACAAGCAATGGAATATTCACAGCCATCACAACCCAAAGCAGAGCATTTAAACCAAAACCGACTCCCGGCGGCGGAATTACAATTTCTATAAACTCCGAATTTTTTATGAGTTTAATATCGCTGCCTTGCCGCTGCACCACCCTAGGACTTTTGTTGATATGGCGGGGATTTTTGAGCGCTCGCCATGCTTCCCCAGCCGAAGATAACCGTTTTTCCAAACTCGGTTCTGTCATCCACTCCAGCCAATCAATTAAATTAGGATTTAGCTGCGTTACCCGATCGGCAAATTGAATTCTCAAATCCTGCTGCGACAGTTCCGTAGGATGCAAACCCGTTACCAAATAAATTAAAGTTGCACCTAAACCGTAGAGGTCAGAAGCCGGAACCGATCGCCCGCCAAATTGTTCCGGTGCCATATATCCGTAGGTTCCTACTACTGTAATTGTGCCGCCAAATTTTGCAGCTTGGTTCTGCACCGAACCAAAGTCAACTAAATAAACTTGTCCGACAGTGTTACCGGATCTGCTGTGCAGTAAAATATTGCTGGGTTTAATATCGCGGTGAATAACTGGCGGATTTTGTTCGTGCAAATAAATCAAAATTTCTAACAGCGATTTAGCTAATTCTTTCACCTCAATTTCGCTAAAAGTACGCCCTGCTGTCAAATGTTCTTCCAAAGTTTTCCCATCTACATAAGTCTGTACCAGGGCAAATCCTTTATTGTCTGGTTCGTCAATTTCCAGATAGTCCAGGTAGCGAGGAATTGCTGGGTGATCGAGTGCTTTTAAAGTTTCCGCTTCCCGTTCAAATAGCTTAAGGTCTTGCCATTCAAAATCGCCGCCGAGAAATAGCTGTTTGATCGCAACTAATTCTTGAGTTTGTAAGTCACGAGCTAGCAGCGTTTGGCGACCAGTTTGTTTTCCCAGTTGTCGCTGCACTTCGTAGCGTTCTGCTAATATTTTGCCAGCCATATTTTTTTACCTTGATTTTAACTTGAGGCGATCGTCGGGACTCAGAAACCGGGTTTTTTAGCGAATCTGCGGGTGGCAAGGCGTATTTTCGGAAAAACCCGGTTTCTAGGAATCTGAGTGCGTCTAGGACTGTAAATTTTAGATTACTGTCTGCTTGCTTTTTGATACCACCGGGCAATAGAATCAGTAATTGCCCCCATTGACAGTCCTACAATTAGTGACGGCGCAAGCAGGGAGATAAAAAAATCATCTACAATATAATAATATTGACCCGGGTAATCATAAAATGGCCCCTCTTTCGTCAAGGTCTCAAAGACAAAGAAAAAGATGCCTGTTAAAGTACAGAGCACGATACTAATCGCAGTTAAAACCTGTCGGTGAAGTTTGGGATTAGTTAGGGGAAAAAACCACAAGCTGGTCACAATTCCTACGATTATTCCGTTCCCCAACCCCAGCACTGTGCCGAGTGACAAGCCCACGCATCCCCCGACAATTGTCCCTATACCTGGAAGGAAAGTGCCGTAAATTGCTGCACAAACTCCTACAGATAGAGCTCCTCTCAAAGTGCTGTCCCCGATCGCATTCCAGAACAAGCTAAAGGTACTCACGGTTTTTCCCTGTCTCAATGTCTGGGAATATTTATTTATTTCCTGTGGTTTTTCTAGAACTTCTTTTGCTATTTGGGCTGAGGCGGGACGGCGTTCTAAACTCGGATGTGTCATCCACTTCAGCCAATTGGTAAAAGCGGGGCTTAGTTGGGTGAATTGCTCGAATTCGATCTGCAAATCTTTCTGTGGCAAATCGGCTGGATGCTGCTTAGTAATTAAGCCTATTAATGTTGCTCCCAAGCCGTATAAATCGGAAGCGGGAACTGCTCTCCCGCCAAATTGTTCTGGCGGCATATAGCCGTAGGTTCCGACAACTGTAACTGTTTTTCCCTGTTGGGTTGCTAGGGTTTGAACTGCACCGAAATCGACTAGGTAGACTTCGCCGACGCTGTTACCCGATCGATTTTTGAGTAAGATATTGCTGGGTTTAATGTCGCGGTGAATCACCGGGGGCTGTCGCTGGTGCAAGTATGCGAGAATGTCTAATAATGCTGTGGCTAATTGTTTGACTTCGCTTTCGCTGAATGTGCGGCCGTCTGAGAGATATTCTTGTAGGGATTTGGCTTCGATGTAAGTCTGAACTAGGGCGAATCCTTTGCGGCTGGGGGTGTCGATTTCAAAGGAGTCTAGATATTGGGGAATTGCGGGATGGGATAGGGATTTTAAGGTTTCGACTTCTCGCTGGAAGAGTTTTAAGTCTTCCCAGTTGAAGTCGCTGCTGAATGAGAGGAGTTTGACTACTACTTGCTGTTGGGTTTTTAAGTCGCGGGCGAGTAAGGTTTGCCGTCCTGCTTGCTTGCCGAGTCGCCGATCGCACTGATAGCGATCGGCTAATATTTCTTGTGACAAATCACCGATGTTTTGTCCGCTCATGTTCACCTGCTTTAGAAGCGATTAAACCTAGTTTAGTTGACAAAACTGCAATAATCTGTGCTTGTGTGAACTAAGGGATTTACCGTTGGGTGGGGGCGGGTTTAAGAAATTATTCGTCTTAGGCGGAGATTGTTGGTAAAACCCGCCCCTACCATTCCCGATCGGATCTGGTTTTTTGGCCCTTACCTACTTAGTGCGATCGCACATAATCAGAATNNCAGGCTCAAGACTTGCTGCCATTCGGGAGCATCGGGGCTGTAGCTTTTGGCGCGCTCTGTTTTTAAACTGTGGTGCAAGAGGGAAAGCAGCGCTTCTGGAGACTCTAAGGGGTTGTCATCTTCATCTGCTGGGGTTTGGGCTGCATTTTCTTCGATTTCTTCTTTAATTTTTTGGGCGCGATCGGCGAGGGCTAAAGCTCTGCCTGCAAGGTTTTCCGGCATTTTTGGCTGTTCGGACAAATACGCGCCGGTCAATTCTACCAATAGTTGGCCAACTCGATCGACCCATTCGCGATCGTTTACTGAAAAGGAACCGGATTTGAACAGGAGTCCGTCAGGTTTTTGTTGAATGCTTTGTACCTTCTGGATCAGAGGGATAGCCTTGACAGTGATGTTTTCCGGGATTCTGGGCAGATCTGACAGGGAGCTACGAGCAATCTCAAGCAATAGTTGGTAAACCTGATCTACCCACTCAACATCTCCCGATTCCGAATTCCAATTATTCATAACTGACGGTAGTAGTTTTCTATATCTAAGACTGGAACATTGACTATCTGCGAAGGAAGCTCTGTTGAGGAGATCCTAACGCTATTAAGACTTACGCGGGCGGGTTCATAAACCCGTTTTTTGAGCGGATGTTTCTTCGCCTTTCTCCAAGATTTTTCTCAGAAACCGGGTAACGCTGCGGCAAGTCCTAACTATTTTTAAGCGCAACAAAATAGTAGAAGTGCTAAGTTTGTTGCGGTAGGTAGGGCGAACGAAACAGGTAGGGCGAGATGCCTGCGTAACGCGGGCGAGTTCAAATCCGGTTATCTAACAATCATACCTGTTAGAGCTTATTTACAATTGCCTCGATCGGATCTTCAGGTTAATTGCGATCAAGGGAGACTCAGCCCCTTCGGGCGATCGCCATTAACCGTTCCCCCGCGTCTAGGATCACTTGCCACAGGCGGTTGCTATTTTTCGGTCAGGTTCCACACACCATCCCAGTTGAGTACGTCTGAAAACTGATGCTGAAATAACATACAGCGATCGACGTGCAATTTAGCAGCCTTGTTTTTGGGATCAATTTGCAAAACGGCTTTAAATGCGCGTTCAGCATCTGTAAAAGCTTGCTTGGCTTTGGGTTCTAAGGCTTTCTTAACTTCGCTCAGCAGCTTTTTGACCTGATCGAGTCCCAGATTTTCAAATTCATCATCTAACATTTCTACAACTTCCTCCGAGGCCCGACTTTTAATTTTTGCCTGCAATAACTGCCTGATCTCTGAGGCTTTCAGTCTCTTGATTTTGGGATTTGAGGAGGAGTTGATGTCTGCTTCCAAGAGCTTCTTGACTTCGCCCTCTTGCAAGTCCTGAATGTCGGCTGCTGATAACTTTCTGACCTTAGATTTTAGCAAGAGTTTGGCTTCATCCTCGGAGAGGTTTTTGATGCCTTCAAGTTTCAGCAGTTTGATTTCTGGCTGCAACAGCACTATGAGTTTGTCTGCTTCGCACAGGTTTTTCGGATCGTACTCGGACAGTTTTTTCAGTTGATATAACAGCTTTTTGAGCTGATATTCCAATTGTTGCTCGACATTGTAGGAAAGTTTTTTCAGCTCTGCCTCCGGCATCTGCTCGACTTTGGTTAATAATTCTCTCACCTCTTCCTCTGAGAGTTTTTGGGTAACAGGTGTCTTGTAATGTTCGCGCCCCTGGTTGTAATTTTCGATAATCTGTTGCTGTTTTTCGGTTAGGGGCTTGCCAATTGACGAACAACCTTCCCGGATGCCGACAAGTTCGTAAACGATGACGGGTTCGCTTTTGCCTTTGACAGTAATGAAATCGAGCTCGCGCACGTAGAGTCGATCTTTGTATTCTTTGTAGGTGTTGTCGCTGATGATTAAGTCAGTGCCGTACTGCTTGCTGGCGCTTTCTAAGCGAGAGGCGAGATTTACCCCATCTCCGATCGAAGTCAATTCCATCCGTTTACTCGATCCAATATTGCCACTGACAACTTCGTCGGAATGGACGCCCATCCCAATGCTGATCGGCAATTCGCCATTAGCAATGCGATCGTCATTGAATTCTGCCAGTTTTTCCCGCATTTCCACAGCGGTTTGCATCGCGCACCAGGCATGATTTTCTAGGGGGGCTGGAGAGCCAAAAACTGCCATCAGAGCGTCGCCGATGTATTTGTCGAGAGTACCGCCGTACTTGAATACGACATCTACCATCACTTCAAAATAGTTGTTGAGCATCACTACCACTTCTTCGGCTTGCAATTTTTCCGTAAGTGTGGTATAGCTGCGGATATCGGAGAACAGCACCGAAACGTTTTTGCGCTTCCCTCCCATTCCTGTATCCCCTGAAGCCAACAACGCTTCGGCTACTTCTGGGGTCATGTAGCGGTACATCAAGTCTTTGATTTGCTTGGCGCTGCTGATATCTTCCATGACGACTAATGCGCCGTTGACCTTATTAGGGTCAGAAGCATCCGTCATAGAGTTAATCGAGAGATTAATACTCTGCGCTTCACCTTCTAAGGCGCTCAATACTTGGTCGGGGTAATATTGCTGGCGGTCTTGCTCCGAGCGCGGAGACAAAGCAAGATCGAACCATTTAGCAAAATCGCCTTTTCCTAACTTAATTAACTCGCGCAAAGATTGACCTTCGGCTAATTCGCCATCGCTGACACCCAGCAATTTCTTAGCACTAGGATTGGTCGCTACTATATGGCCTTTTTTATCGGTAGAGATCACGCCATTAGTTAGCGCGTGCAGCATATCTTTTTGTCTTTGTTCTTGCTGCTTGACTTCGGCAAAAAGTTTAGCGTTTTGCAGGGCGACTCCTGCTTGGATATTAAACGCCTGCATAAATTCCATGTCGCTGCGATTGAAACTCGCTTTCCACTGTTCGGGGGCGTCTGGCCAGTGTTCTGGGTTGTAGGGGGGGAATTCTCCCTGTCTTTTTTTATTGATTAATTGAGTAACTCCAATCAATTTGTGGTCTGCATTAAACACTGGCATACAGAGCATACTGCAAGTACGGTAGCCACTTTTTTTGTCGGTTTCTTTGGAAGTTTCGGCGCGGCGGTCGTCGTACACGTCAAAGGGAATCAGCAGTGGTTCGCCGGATTGGGCAACAATACCTGCAAAACCCGCTGTTCTGGGTATGCGAATTTCTTGAAGTTTGCCGGCGATCGGGATTTTTGTCCACAGTTGATTTCGATCTTCGTCAATTAGCCATAGGGTGCTGCGATCGGCATTCATCAGTTCTTGAGCCTGATCCATCACCCGCTTCAGGGTATCTTCTAAGTCTAGACTGCTCTGAGAAAGAGCGTTGACGGCGTTCATCAGGGCTGTCGCAGCCCGCTGTCTTTGAGTTGCTGCGTAGAAAGATTTGGAAGACTCTAGAATTAGGCGAATCGACGGGGCGAATTCTGTAAAGATTTGTTCGTCTTCTCTAGTAAATCCTTCCTTGTCAATCTGTTCGTCTAAATGACCGTAATTTTGGTGGTTCGGCTTGAGTTTATTAATCAGTTGAACGACTGCTACTAACTCTTGCGTGTCTTCGTTGATCAGGGGCATCGCCAACATTGTATAGGTGCGATATCCTGTTCTTTCGTCAGTTTTTTTGGCGTTAGTCGATCGGGGGTCGTTATAAAAATCATAAGGAATGTTAACGACTGTTCTGTTCGTGGCTACTTCTCCCGCAATGCCGACATGGGCGGGAAATCTGAGTTCTAGGTTGTTGCCATTTTCGTCTTTAGCGACAATTGCCCAGAGTTCATTTTGATCGTCGTCTAATAAAAATATGGTGCTGCGATCGGCATTGAGCAATTCCCCAGTTTTGAGGGTGATCGACTGCAACATTTCGTTAAGAATGGCATCAAAACCCTGGCTGTCTAGGAGGTTGTCGAGCATTCCCAAGGTTTGATTGACAACCCTCAGTTTGTTCTCTACGTCCTTAGCAACTCCTTTAAAACTATCCTTGTTTAGGGGTGCGAGGAAACTGGAGAAGTTTCCTTGGGTTGTGACAATTTGACTACTGCTAGAGGGATGGTGATCGTGCTGTTGCTGACGATTTTGACCGACAACAGAGACATCTATCACGTTTTCCATAGCTGACAGATTGGAAGATGCAAAATTCATAGACCTTTACAGAATCTTAAGCGTAAGGGGTTGTTTGGACTAGCTGAAATTGTGACATCGCCACTTGCTAATTATGTGTGCTGCTTTCTACAATTGTGGTTTTTAAGTTGAATTTCTGTCGATTTGGCTGCTGTAACAGTAGTTGGGACGGCAAATTTGGGATTCGATCGCAGGTGGCGATCGCGTTACACAGCTTAAAGTGGCAGAAAAGCGCTGTTTTTGCTTAAGTCATAGCAGCAATAAATTATTGAGTTGCGGCTTCGAAGCCGCTGACCAGAGAAGTAGTTTGTCAATTCCTCAGTGATCTATAGCAATCCTAAATCATTNNCAAATGATTTAGGATCGCTATACAAGTATTTTTAGTAAAAATAGCGGTCGCTATTGTTAGTGTAACCTGGGACTATCCAAAGTCCGCATCTCACCCCTCGATCGAGTTAATCGATGGCGCGATTTGAGATTTGAGGAGTGACCCCCACAGCCCTTCGGAGTTCCCATTTGACCGAAAGCATCCAGGGGACAAGCCCCCGGATTAATTCCTTCGCAGACTGACTGACGGCCAATCCTCCCATCTTCCCATCTAAAATCTCAAAACTCAAATCGAAAGGACTCAATGGCTTAATTGTCACCGACAGACTGAGAGTTTGGGGTACGTCGAGCCGTTTGGCGCAGGGAAGCTGCTTGAACGAGCAGGGATTCAGCAAAAGCGATGGCTTCTGTTTCCGATCGACCGCTAGCAAGTTGGGCCAGTTCTTCGCGCCGCTCCAACTGGCTGTTGAGGGTAGCAACTCGCACGACTGTGCGTTCGGAAAGTTGGTTATGGGCGGCGTCTTCCTGTTGGGCACAAGGTGCTTCGATGGTTTGTTTGTTGACGCGAAAGTGAGAGTCGGCCATTGCAGCGATTAAGGGCTGGTGGGTGACACAGAGAACTTGGTGTTTGTCTGAGAGTTGGTAGAGTTTCCCCGCGATCGCACTGGCGACTTTCCCAGAGACTCCGGTGTCGATTTCGTCAAAGATCAGGGTGGCGGCGCCGTCTATTTGAGAAAAACAGGCTTTGATGGCGAGCAGAAAGCGGGTCATTTCTCCCCCGGAGGCGATCGCACTCATCGGTTGCAGGGGTTCCCCCGGATTGGGACTGAAACAAAAGGCGATGTAGTCTGCACCTGTGGCTGTAGGGGTACTGGCTCTGATTTCGACTTGAAATTGCACTTTTTCCATCGCTAGGGGCTTGAGTTCGGCGACTAGGTGCGTTTCGAGGTGGAGAGCTGCTTCGCGCCGGAGGGTGCTGAGGTGGCTGCAAGCATCTTTTAATTGCTCAAGAGAGGCTTGATATGCGAGTTCTAAGGCTTCCATTGACTCCCCGCCTTCTAAAAGTTCGTTTAATTCGTTTTGGATGCTTTGGTAGTAGGCGATCGACTCTTTTAGTGGCCCGTATTTGCGACAGATTTGTTTAAGTTCCCGAATTCGATCTTCTACTTCTTCGAGTCTTTGCGGATCTGCTTCTAATTGTTCGCCGTAGCTGCTAATTTGCCTGCTGGCTTCTGTGGCTTGAGCTAAGGCATCTGTTACCATTTCGAGGATTGGTTGCAACTGGACATCGTAGACTGCCAGATCGTGTAAAATTACCTCGGCTTTGCTCAACAAGTCGGCGGCAGATGTGGCGTCGCCCTCGTTTTGATAAAGGGCTTGGAAAACTCGGTAACTCTGCTGCTGCAACTCAACGATGTGACTAAGCCTGATGGATTCTTGTTCTAGGTGTTCCAATTCGCCGGCATCTGCGAGGTGGGCTTCGCCTAGTTCTCGGACTTGGTATTCTAATAGATCGAGTCTTTGGAGCCGCTGCTGTTCTGACTGACGCCTGCGGTTGAGGGCTGTTTTGGCAGAGCTGGCGACAAGCCATGCTGCGGTGACATTCGATCGCGCTGCGGTGATAGTTTTGCCGCCGTAGAGATCGAGCCATTCTCGCTGGAGGGTTTCTTGTCCGAGTTGGACGGTTTGGCCTTGGGCGGTAATTTCGACGAGTCGATCGCGCAGTTGCTCCATTAACTGCCGATTCACGAGAATTCCGTTCAAACGCGATCGACTACGGAGAGTACCGCTAGATGCAGTAATTTCCCGGCTGCAAACTGCTAAATTGCCATCTATGGGTTCGATGTCTTGCCCGCTGAGCCAGTCGGCGGCAGCTTTGTTCAATTCAAAGGTAGCTTCTAATATTGCCCGCGCTGCTCCTGTGCGAATCGATCGGCGATCGACCTTGCCGCCCAAGACTGCATCGATCGCATCTAGGATAATTGATTTGCCAGCACCAGTTTCGCCTGTAAATACGTTCAAACTCGGTCCAAATTCTAGGTCAAGGCAGTCAATTAGGGCAAAGTTTTTAATTCTGAGGGATAGTAACATGGGGAATAGGGAATAGGGAATTGGGAATTGGGTATTGGGTATTGGGCATGGGGCCTAAAAGCATCGGACAATTGTAGATTTTAGATTGTAGATTTTAGATTGAGTGGTAATCTTAATCTAAAATCCCCTATGGGAAATCCCCCATCGGATGGGGCCTAAAAGCATCGACCAAACAGGGAATTGGCTATTGGCTCCTCCACTATGGGGCGCGTCGAATTTTCCGAGTCCTATTTTCATTTTCATCGATAATACTTTTGATTTTGCCATTCTAACGATCGAGTCTCAACCTCTATGCAAAATAAATTTATGCTTCCCGTTGCTCTATTAAGCGTTGTCCTGATTGGAGTTTTTGGCTGGAATGTGCACCAAGACACTCAGCGAGTCTATGAATTAACCCTAGCGACGGGAAGCAAGACAGGCTATTATTATCCTTTCGGACAAGCAATTGCGGAGTTAGTCTTTCAACAAAATCCACGCCTGCGGATTAAAGTTCTTGAGACTGAAGGCTCTGAGGAAAATATGCGCCGGCTTCAGGCAAATGAGGCTCAGTTAGCTATTGTCCAGAACGATACGGTGGCAGTGCCTGAAGCGCGGGTAATTGCTTCTTTGTTTAAGGAAGTTTTTCATTTAATTGTTTCGGAACAGTCGGGAATTCAAAGCGTTTCTGATTTAAAAGGAAAACATATTGCGCTGATGGCTCAAGGCAGCGGTTCTTACAGTTCTTTTTGGTTGGTCAGCAAACATTACGGTTTGAAACCAAGCGATTTTCAGTTTACTGCTGGCTCTTGGACTGAGGCTACTAAGTTGTTTGTTAGCGGCGAGGTTGATGCTATTTTTCGGGTGCAACCTCCGGGGAGCGATTTGGTTAGCGATTTGCTGCAAAATACGCCGGGCAAGTTGGTGCCCATCGACCAAGCGGCGGCGATGAAAATTAAGTTGCCTTATCTGCAAGCTGACTTGATTCCTAAGGGTACTTACAAGGGCGACCCAGCAGTACCAGATGTGGATTTGCCTACCGTTGGGGTGGAGGCAACTCTGTTGGTTCGCAAGGATATCGATCCGGTAATAGTTAAGGAAATTACGCGGATTTTGTTCGAGCACCGCCGCAATTTGGTAGCTACTAATTCTTTGGCGGCCATGATTAGTCAGCCGTCCGAAAGCGGCGGTTTGGCTTTGCCCGTACATGAGGGCGCTCAGGCTTATTTCGATCGCGAAAAGCCGGATTTTTTAGCAGCAAATTCCGATGTTATCGGTTTGTCTTTTTCGTTTGTTACTCTTTTTGTTTCTTGGCTTTGGCAGTTGCGAGCGCGTTTTTTGCAGAAACAAAAAAATCGAGCTGACAAGTTTAATTTGATTATTCTAAATTTGATTCAAAGAATCCGCCAAGCCGGAACTTTTGATGAAATTGATCAGTTGCAAGAAGAGTTGTTTGAGATTTTTAAGCAAGTTATTGGGGATTGGGATGAAGATAGAATTGATTCTGATTCTTTTCATTCTTTTACTTTTACTTGGGAAACAGCTCTAAAAATTGCGTCTGAGCGAGAAAAACTGTTACGTAATTCGTCGCTGGTTTCCCATGATTTAAAAGCTGATTTGACTGCTGTAAAAAAGCTGGGAAAATAATTTACTGTCTAATTTATTAGTTATTAGTTATTAGTTCATTAGATATCGTAGGGTGCGTCGCCATCAGTCATCTACTTGGGAACATGAAAAATCTCATAGCGACGCTACAAGGGCTCTCGTTACCGACAATAATTCCCTAAAACTAACAATCTCATAGACTGCCGGGCCAATACAATTCCGATGTAACCGGATTTGATACAGCCTTTTTCAGATAAGTGAGGTACAGATAGATCCTGGTAGGGACATATTCGATAGATGGGTGTACTTCATAAACCTGCAATCTGCTGTATTATTAGTTATTAGTTATTTATGAGTTGCTCCAAGAATGAATTACCAATTACCAATGCCCGATTCCCCATTCCCCATTCCCAATTTTTTTATTCAATAAAATTCAAGTGTTTTCTAGCAGCAACCGTTACCATTCTGCCCCGATTTGTCCGCTGCAAAAATCCGATTTGCATTAAGTATGGTTCGTATACTTCCTCAATAGTTTGAGTGTCTTCTCCTGTGGCAGCGGCGAGGGTTTCTAATCCCACTGGGCCGCCGTTAAAGTTCTCAATCATTGCTGTCAAAATCCGCCGATCTGTCCAATCTAGACCTAGGGGATCGACGTTGAACAATTCGAGGGCAAGTGAGGCAACTTCGGCATTAATTGGCTTTAATTTTTTGACTTCGCTGTAGTCTCTCACTCGTCGCAGCAAGCGGTTAGCAATGCGGGGTGTGCCACGAGCTCGACGGGCAATTTCTGTGGCTCCTTCTGGGGTAATTTTAGTGTCGAGAACTTGGGCTGTTCTTTGGACAATTAGACTAAGTTCGTCTATTTCGTAGTAGCGCAATCTTTGGATTAGGCCGAATCGATCGCGCAAGGGAGATGTCAGGGACCCAACTTTTGTGGTGGCTCCTACTAAGGTAAAAGGTTTGAGGGGAATGCTGCGGATTTTTGCACTTTTGCCTTGACCGATCATAATATCTAAGCGGCAGTCTTCCATCGCCGGATAGAGGATTTCTTCTGTAACTTTGGATAAACGGTGAATTTCGTCAATAAACAGCACGTCGCCTGCTTTGAGGCTGATTAGCAATCCGACAATATCGCGGGGTTTTTCTAGGGCTGGGGCTGTGGTGATTTTGCAGTCAACTTCCATTTCTGTTGCTAGAATTAGCGACATTGTGGTTTTGCCTAACCCGGGGGGCCCGTAAAGTAACAGGTGATCGAGGGGTTCGTTTCGGGATTTGGCGGCTTGAATTGCGATCGCCAAAACTTCTCTCAGGTCTTTTTGACCGATGTATTCCGCTAATCGCTGGGGCCGAATTTTGTCGTCTTGTTTGCTGATGATTTCGTCTGGTAACTCTTGGGGTTCTACCAGAGATTCCGGCTGGGGTTTGACGGCTTTATTTTTTATTTTTTGGGGGGGCGCTGGGGCAATGTCTTCGGGTAAATTTGGGTCGGGGGGCTGTTGTTTGGAGGAGATAATTGCCATATCTATATGCGTTCTGAAGAAAGGAAATTGTTTACAATTATTAGAAGAGTCTTGATAATTATTGAGTTGGCTATGACTATTCCATCTGATTTATTAGCATCGGAAAGTATAACTTTTGAGGGGGCGATCGCGCTGACTCAATCTTTATTGTCGGAAATTGAGGACGATCGACTTTCAGAGACCGAGATAGAGCAAGCTGTGGCTTCTCTGGTGAAGACACAGAACGGTGCTAGGGGGTTTTTTGTCACTTATCTGATGGACGATCGACCAATGGCAGATCAACCATCCCCAGGCGTGGTGGATGCACTGCGCGAGGCTCCTGAGATCGTAGCAGAACTGCTGGTGAAAAATCTGGCGATGTCGGCGGCAATGGTTGTGCATCATTCGCGCCACCAAAGGGAGAGTACGTTGTCGAAGATGGCGGCGGACTCTGGGAGGGTGCTGGCGCGATCGCGCCATCTAATTCAAACTCTGCAAATGCCTGCTTGTCAAACTCTAGCCTCGCAAATGCTGGAAAGTTTAAGGAATGGAGAGGGCGAGTACGAGGCGTTTTTCCAGCGGTGGGGCTACGATGGGGAGCAAAAAGTGGCGATCGGTTCGGCATTGCGGGGGGCGATCGAATAATCCAGGAAGTTCGGCAAGGGATGTACGGGATGTAACGGATGTAACGGAAGTCAGGAAGACCGAAGTTGGAAGCAGGAATTTTTTGTTGAAACTTACATCTTGCACCATTTTCAATCAGCTTTTCACCGGCGGGCTAGGGCGTGTCTTCAAACTTCTCCATCAGATTCAGAACCCCCTAAATCCCAGGGCTGTTTCATTCTCAGA
>DPLL01000473.1 GCA_003542015.1 Microcoleaceae cyanobacterium UBA9251
TCCCAGTCTCAACTGCACCAGACAGAGTTATTCTTTCAGCAATCTCAGGTTCAGTTAAATCAAATTCAGGAGAAACTGGAGGATACCCTATCTCAATTACAGCACACTAGCAATGAATTAGAGCGATTGCAATTTCAGCAAGTTATAATAGTTAGCAATTCAGGCTCAGAAAGTCAAATGGAATACAAACTTTTAGTAGGGGATGCCTGGTGTGCTTATCAAAAAGCCAATATGGCGAAAATGCAATATCTTTTGCATAAATCTTTAAAATGTTCACCTACTTCACGTACAGAAACAATCTTGAACTGGTTAGATAGTTTTTCTGAGTATGCTGGGAAAAAAGGCATTCAGTTTGATACTGAATCTCTGGTTAAATCAGAAGCATGGCAACAGTTGCTCAAACAAATCATTTCGGTGAAGCCAAGGCAATAAGCTGTTAGTCATTGAAAATTCATTTCTTGCCTGAATCCCTTACAGCATGGGATATAGACCATAAATAGTGCAGTTTAAATACAGTAGCGTATTCTGTAATTTGATCGTTGTCATAATTTGCCTGTCCATCGCTATATAATCGTAAAACTCATCTTACCAGTCTGCAAAAAAAATATGAATAAAATCCCACTTGTTTCGATCTGCATTCCCACTTACAATGGTGAAGAATTTATTACGGAAGCCTTAGAAAGTGTATTGGCTCAAACATACCCTTATATAGAAGTAATTCTTTCAGATGATGATTCTACTGACAATACAGTTCAAATAGTTAGTTCTTTACAGAAAAGATTTTCAAATAATAACTTCTTGCTGTTTCAGCATGAACGTTATGGAATAGCTCGAAATTGGAATTTCTGTATCGCTCAATCTCAAGGTAAGTATATAAAATTTTTATTTCAAGATGATTTATTAGAACCAGAATGTATAGCAGAGATGGTTAGCTTGGCTGAAGAGGATGAAGAAATTGGCTTGGTTTTTTGTCCTCGTGAACTAATCCTGACAAAAGAGGCTGAGCACAATCCAGGTTGTATGGATGTGTATCGATATGCTAAAGATGTACATAAAGCCTGGTCTGAACTGAGGTCAGTTAATGTAGGCTATGAACTTCTAGCTCATTCTATTTTTTTTAAACCTCCTTTGAATAAAATTGGAGAACCAAGTAATGTATTGCTTAGAAAGCAAGTTTTTGATAAAGTAGGGCTATTTGACTCGGATCTATATCAGACATTAGATATGGATATGTGGTTTAGAATTATGTGCAAGTATAAAATTGGTTTCGTAGACCAATTTCTAGTAAAATTTCGCATTCATCCTAAGCAGGCATCTTACACTAATCTAGGTTTGATAAATGCACTAGACAATCATATCTTAAGAGCAAAGATGCTATATAGCCCCTCATATTTTATAGCCAATCAACAGATTCAACAACAGTTTGCCAAGGAAGTCCGTAACTTAATGAAAGCTGAACTAGAGCAATTATTTGCGATAATTCAGCAGATGCCAATAGAAAATGAGCAGCTTCAGCAGCAGCTTGATCAAGCTGAGTCTCAGTTGAATCATTCTCAGGAACACTTGGGACCATTGAGAGTTCAGCAATTAATATCCAGAAAAAGGGATTTACAGAATAATATACAGTACGGTTTCCTAGTATGTGACGCTTGGTACTCCTATCAAAATGGTGACTTAAGTAGGATGGCTAAATACTTACAGAAATCCTTGAGCTATACGCCTTTCTCGCTAACGGAAACTCTCTTAAACTGGTTAGAAACTTTTACCAAATTCTCGGAAGAAAAAGGCTTGAGATTTGATACTTATGCTCTCAGTAACTCTAACGAATGGAAACAAGTGATTTCATATCTAATTAGCACGGGTGAGAATATACACTTGAGTTCTGCAACTAGCCATTAATCTAAAGTTCTCTAACTGGAAGATCCCTGAAAAGCAATACAGGGAAGACAATCTCAAATGTCTCTCTAACTTGGGGCGGAACGTGGCGTTTAAGATTGTTGTACAACAAATGTACTTTTTGGAGTTTCCACTTTTTTTCGCAACCATAGGCTACCACCTAATTGTAGATGATTCTGTAAAACTTTCTTGAGCAATTCAGGATGTTTATAGAAGGCATAGGCACTGCCAAAAAGAACTTCAAAACCGTGGGTGTACATCAGTAAGGCTCGTACAAGGTATTGTTCATTCCAGCTACGACCTTCATTAATAATCCATTCTCTCGGATATTCGGCAGGTAAAAAAATGTCATGGATATGGATTAATACTCCCTCTGATAATCTAGGAATAACTTCAAATAAAAGATAATTTACATCGCTACCTGTTTTAGAAACATGAGAAGAGTCAATAAATAAAATATCTCCTCTTTGTAAATTGGAAAAAGTCGAGAGAGGTAAATCCTCTACCTTTTGCGGAATCAGACAGCTAATACCAGAAACACCTTTTAATAAAAAATCCCTTGGATAAGGCTCTATGCAAGTGAATTCTAATTCTTTCTTCAAGAAGCGGCGATTGATATCAGCAGTTAATAATGAAGTATAGCCTGAACCTATTTCAATCATCCGTTTGGGTTGTAGATGTCGAAGCATACAAAACATAATTCTGGAATCACACCAGCCAAATTGCCCATTGTTTATGTAATATGTTATTTCATTAGACGCTTCTAAAGGATAGTCGTACTCTTCTATGTATTGGGGAAATACATAGAAGAGTAAATTACAATGGCTAGCATCATTAAAATCAATCCCCAGCACATCAAATGAATTAGACCATATCTTAGCTTCGTTTTTTTGAAGATCCCTAATATTGGGAATAGGAGAGTAAAAATGACCATCTGTGAAGGCTTTTGGCTGATCGAGAATAGCAACATCAGCAGGCAAGTCTTCTTGGATTAATCTTAATGGAATAGACTCACTTGGAAAATTAATGTTACGCTCTGCTTTGACAGCTACAATCAAATCTTGACCTGTAGAGGCTAGTTGCCTGCCACACCAGCTTCCATAATGAATAGGTTGTAGAATGCTTAGTCTGAATTTTTTGTAAAGATTTTGGATGAAATTCTCATCATAAGCAACAGCGCCTTCAGGAATATTAGCATCATTAACAGCGTAGTATCCATAATTGTATTTAAACGTCAATTGATAACCTGCTTCAACCAAATTATTTGAGGCTATCGTCATAAGGCTGAGTGATTCTTCGTTTAATAAAAATACAGTGATTAGGCATCTCCCTCCTGTTTTTAGCACTCTTGCAATTTCTGACAAATAATGTTCTAAATCATTAGGTAGCAGATGAGTGAAGATAGAAGTTAAAAATACTACATCGAAATATTCATCTGGGTAAGGGAATTTATAATCTGATGCTTCTATTGTTCCTTCTGGATTATATCTTTTGCTGTAAATATCAGATACTTGGAACTGAAAATTAGGGTATTGGTGACTGATATTTTCTTGACACCAAGTAATAGAGGGTGCATGAATATCAAATCCTTCATAACTACCTTCAATCCCTAAATACTGTATCAGTGGTAAAGCTACTCGACCGCATCCACATCCTACATCAAGAACTCGACCATTCGGCATCAACTCTCCAAGGTTGATTAAGTGTCCCAAAATAGCATTTCCAATTGCTTTGAAATCACCACTTCCCACATGATCCCTAAGTTCTTGTGGGGGCATTAGTTCATCTATTGGTGTTAATATTTCTGGATTAGCAAAACCTTGACTGGAAGGGCTTATAGTAAGAGGTATTTTTTGATAATCCTTGTCAACAGCAACATCAAGATAATGTTGATAACAGGCTTCTTCTACAGATTTGTAAATTCTTGATTTTAATATGACTTCATCTAAGCGAGGGTCTACAACTTTGCAAAACATTTGTGTGGGTGGTAAATATTTCTGAGATAGAAAAAGCTCATCCATATACCATAAATGATCTAGCAGAGCTAAATCATTGTTAGGGTCATTAGCATCGACATTGTAATTATAACCAAAGAATCTATCTATTATTCTTCCAATCAAAGAATAAAAGGGAACAAAATACTCAAACTTAAAGTGTTCTGAGAGTAGGGGTAAAATATCTTGAGCGCGAATGCCTTCAAAAGTTGTCCCATTTGCACTCCAATCATAATTAGGAAGTTCTAGTTCAAACCTTTCAAATAAAGCATTCCATTTAAGTCTCTCCGGTAAGGTAGACCATAAAGATTCCAAGAAAGCTTGAGATCTCGGCCATGACATATGACCATTGCGGCCAATCATATCATTAATCAAAAAAAAGTACCCTGGTTTTCCACTATTGTGGATGGCTGTAAACAGTCCTTCTAAATTGGTGACATGATGAAGTGAGTGGCTCGCAAAAAAGCCATCATACTGATTAGAAAAACTAATTTGATTGAAATCTTGTTCAAAAAAATTCATTTCTATGCCCATTGCATCAGCTTTTTTTCTAGCTTCAGCAATCATAAATTCGTTCATTTCATAACAATCGAATACAACTTTGTTACCTAAGTTTATTCGCTTACATAACTCTAGTTCTTCGCTGCTATCCCCAGAACCTATGCTGGCAATTTTAATCTGACCTTGCTTTGAGTTTGAAAAGCTCTTGATTTCTGAAACGAAAAAATCTCTGAAGTCCGAAAATCCAGTAATCTCTTTTATAACTTTGCTGAGGTATTTAGTAGCTATATATGAGTAGCATGGTGGTAGCTGGTGCAACTTGTTTAATTGTTTTGAAAAAGTTTCTTTTTCAACTTCTAGTTGCTTTCTATATTCTCTCATTTGTTGTTCTTCTTGCATACTTCCCCCTTTGAAAAAAATTATTGGATACAAAACTAATCTAGATCGGAATTTGCAGGTGTCAAGTTAACTTAAACTTAGCTTAATTGTTCCATGACTTTAGCCAACTGGACTTGCACATACTCAGGAGTATAAGGAGTAAGAGCTTGTTGAGAAGCACTAGCTAATTTATTCCACAACCTCTCACTTGTATAAAGCTGAACAATTTGTTCAGCAAAACCATCAGCAGTATCAGCTATTAATACGCTTTTACTATGTATTAAGCCCATTCCTTCAGCACCAACTGTAGTAGAAACTATCGGCAATCCATATTCGAGGCTTTGCCCTATTTTTCCTTTCATACCTGCACCATACCTAAGTGGAGCCACAAAGACTTTATGACTCAAAAAGAAAGAGCTAACATCTTTAACATAACCTGTGACGATTACTTTGTCAATAGCTAGCTGTTGAACTGCTAATGGTGGATGACTACCCAGCAACACAACTTTTACATTTGGTAGATGTACCCATACTTTTGGCATGATCGATTGACAGAGCCATTCCACAGCGTCAATGTTCGGCAAATGCTTATAGCCACCTATAAACAAGATATCTTGACGTTCTTGAAAATTTTTACCTAATACTTCATTTGGTTGATGAATATTGGGTATGACAGCTACATTACTGATTGATTGATCCCGTAAGATAGTTTTTTCCACTTCTGTTACTGTAACAGTCAAGTCTACAAAACGGGCTATACTTAATTCCAGTTCTTGTGTACCTTGCCACTCTTTTGCTTGTTCATCTTTTTCTTGAGAAATAGGTAACAATTCCCATAATCTTTTGAGCCTGACATAATGTAAGTCTACAGTGTCATATATGATTTTGATATTCGCGTTATAATTTCGGATCATGCTTGCATACTTTTGATTAAGTCCTGGACGACAAATCCACGCAAAATTTACCAATGGCAGTCTCTCTTTTATTTGCTCTTCTATGGAATGAGCATAATTTTCACAGGTATATAAAACTTCTATTCCCATATCTTGCAACTCAGAAGCATATGGCTCTTCTTTAATGGCTCTATCAGGAGCAAATATGACATGATAATTAAGGTAGTTTTTGAATATCTTAATAAGCTGATAAAGCCTATTCCCTCCTGAATCTTGATCATAACACGGTAAAGAATCGTCAACGATCAAAATTACTTTTTCTCCACATAGTCTCCTCGGAGCTTTGAGAGGATTATCCGCATGACCAGAAGATAAGTGATTTTCAAGAGTATGCTGCCATTTATTTTGGAATTTTATAGCATTTATCTCTTGATAGCTTTTAGTGCCAGTGGTTGTAGAAGTGCCTGATGTAATACCTTCATAGTGAATCACTTCTGATTTCGGCTGATAAACCACCTTTAAACCTAACTTATTACGAATAGCAAAGCATAAATCTGTATCTTCGTAGTAAGCTGGGCAAAAATCTTTCTCAAAACCATCTAAATCCTCAAATACTTGTTTTCTTACTAATAAGCTGGCTCCTGAACAATAATCTACCGATCTTACATAGTTATACTGAGGAGCATCGGGATTATCCATTTTTCCATAATTCCATCCTGAAGCATTACTCCATATAACGCCACCAGCTTCTTGTAATACCCCATTAGGATAAATTAATTTCGAGCCTACTGCTCCTACATCTTTATCTAAAAACATTACTTTTAGCAGGCTTTCTAGCCAGCCTTGACGTACTTCTGTATCGTTATTTAAAAAACATAGATACTTACCATGAGAGGAATCGGCCGCCTTATTACAAGATTTAATAAAACCAAGATTTTTTGTATTATTTATCAATCTTAATCCTCGGACATTCTCTAATAAAAATTGTGTCTGATCTTGTGAGGCATCATTAATCACAATAATCTCTACCTCTGTATCAAGAGAAATATTACCTTGTAAAGAACGTAAACATTTGAGGGTATAGTCTATCTTATTAAAGACAGGAATAATGACTGAAACAACAGGATTATGACTATACGGCAATACTATTTGTTGAGCTATTTTAGCTTGATTGATTGGGACAATCTCTATATTGTTATCTTCGTAAACAATTTTTCTTTTATCTAAAATATCTTGTAAATATTTAGATGCTTCTACAGACTCAGGCTTCATCTGGAGAACAATTTGAAAAAAAATGATGGCTTCGTCATTTTTATTTACTTGCGTTAAAGCTTTGCCTAATTGCAAGTACAATTCTGGTTCATTGGGCTTGAGTGACAACAGTTTGTGATACACTTCTATATCATCAGAGTTCAGCTCAATAGTTTTACAATAGCATTGATAAGCTTGGTCTAAATCAGAATTAGTACCTCGTTGCCGAAATACGTCTCCTAATTTGTGATGAACTTCACTAAGATTTGGTTTAATATCAATAGCACATAAGTAATTAACTATTGCTTCATCCCATCTTTGAAGTGCTGCCATAGCATCCCCTAAATGGAAACTAACCACATCCGAATTGGGAGCCACATCCAAAGCCTTCCGATAAGTCGCGATCGCCTCATCGTACCGCCCCAACTGATACAGAGCAAACCCCAAATGATCCTGAGCCTCCAGCGAGTTTGGATCGAACTCAACCGACTTCCGGTATGCCCCTACCGCTTGCTCCCATCTTCCCAACCGCGTCAACGCATCCCCCAAATGCTGGTACACCACTGCCGCATCCGGTACGATATCCAGCGCTTTCCGATAAGATGCGATCGCCTCCTCCCAGCGCTGCACGATCGACAAAGTATGCCCCAAATAGTGGTGAACGATCGCCGAACCCGGTTCCAAATCAGCGGCTTTCGAGTAAGATGCGATCGCCTCCTCCCATTGACCCTGTGCCGACAAAGCCGTTCCCAATTTATAGTAAAGCCAATGGAAATCTGGTTTTAACTGAATAGCTTTTCGGTAATAACCCACGGCTTCTGCAAACTCATTCTTACCCTGCAAAGCCTCTGCTAACTTCAGGTATAAATCTCCCTCGCCCGGATTTAGCTCGATCGCCCTTCGCAAGCAATCCATCCCTTCATCAACCCGTCCCAATCTTGCCAAAGCCTCCCACAAATTTTGGTAAGGCAGAGCCGATTCCGAGTCAAGTGCGATCGCTCTTCGCAAACAACTTACAGATTCATCCAGTTGACCTTGCAAACACAAACCCTTACCCAAACTATTATGAAACTCGTAGAAATCAGGATATATCTCCACAGCTTTGCGGTACGCCGCCACGGCTTCATCTAGATTGCCCTGCTGTTCCAAAACCTCTCCTAAATTGTGCCAAGACCAAGCCGAATTCGGGTTAAGTTCGCAGGCTCTGCGGTAACTTTTCTCCGCCCCATCCCGCTGCCCCAATTTCGCCAAAACTTCACCCAAATTGTGGTGATACCACGAAAAATCCGGGTTGAGTTCAGTACAGCGCTGGTAGGCGGCGGCGGCTTCCTCAAATTTACCAGACTGTTTTAGGAGGTTGCCTTTGTGAAAATAATTAGAAGCTGTCTCTTCATGCACTTGTAATGAGCTATTCATAATTTTGTACCGTAGATTTGATTTTTTTTAGCTTGGTCGATCGGGGTTTATAAGTAGCTTGTGAGTATCAGATCCTCGGTACAGCCTAGGGTATGTTTCCCAACCTCTCGATCCCCCCTAGCCCCCNNTTTAGGGGGATCGAGACTTCGATACAAATCAGAGATAGACAGGGCTTTAGGCTTAAGTTGACACCCTAAACTCATGGGAATGTTCCTAATTCGTCGGCCGCCAATTCTCGTCCTCCAATCTAATACCGCTGTCTTGACACGCTCTAGTTAAATGAGGGCTGTAGTAAGGGTCATTTTCAATATATTTTTGCCACCTGCTTTCCATCAACTTTGATTCCTTTTTCAGCCGCTCTTTCTTTGCAGGCGAGTCCTCATAACCCCGGCTTTTAGATTCGTGGTGNNTTCATGCCTACTACATTTCCGAAATAGCCAGGAATCGATCGCGGCATATGATAATAGCTGTGACCGGCAACTCCGCCGCCGAGTCCCATCACCACTCCCGCGTGTTGAATCTTGTTGTCCGAATATATCAGCAAATTGCCCACAGCCCCGATCGAACTTCTTTGAGATTGCTCAACCATTGCGTCAATCCAATCGGGAGTAATTACCTCTGTATCGTTATTCAAAAACAGCAAGTAATCTCCCTGAGCTTTGCTAGCAGCGTAATTGTTAATCTTCGAGAAATTGAACGGAATATCAAGCCGATAACTTTTAAACTTTGCTGATTCCAGGGCTTGCCATTTAGCAATAATTTCCGCCGTGTGTTTCTCCTTGCTGCCGTTGTCGATCACGATAACTTCGTAATTTGGGTAAACGCTCTTAGTAAAGATAGACTCCAAGCAGTTATCCAACACATCGCCTAAATCCCGCGTCGGAATAATGATGCTTACCCGTTTGTAATCGGCAATCTTGTAACGGGCAATAAAGTGTCCCAAAAAGTAGGGAACGCCTTCAATTTTACCAGGTTCGCCCCGACGCTCGATCGCCTCTTGCAAAGCTTTTTGCCCTGCATCATAGGCATAGGGTTTAGCATCTACACCGCCAGCAGCCGAACCCGCGTGCATTCTCCAGTGGTAAAGAATTTTAGGGATGTGAAAAATCTTGTCAGTTTTTTCCGTAAACCTCAGAACCAAATCGTAATCCTGAGCTCCCTCAAAACCCGCTCTAAAACCGCCGATTTCATTGATTAGCTTTCGTCTGTAAGTACCCAAATGACAAGTGTACATCCGAGACAAGAATGAATCGGGACTCCATTCTGCCTTGAAGAAAGGATTTATCAGTTCCTTATCCTGGTAAATCTTATCTTCATCCGAATAAATCATGTCCGCTTCCGGGTGGCGGTTCAGTAGCAGCACCACTTCATACAATGCCTCTGGTGTCAACGTATCGTCGTGGTCTAATAGAGATATAAATTCACCTGTCGCCAACTCCAAAGCTGAATTGGAACAGTGAGAAATGTGACCGTTTTTATTTCTGTAAGCTACTTTGATCCGGTTATCTCTGGCTGCATATTCTTGCAAAATCTGCTTGACATGAGGCGCGGTTGATGCGTCATCGGCAATGCACAATTCCCAATAAGGATATATCTGATTGAGAACTGATTCTATTGCCTCCTGCAAATAATTTTCTGGCGTATTGTAAGCCGGCATGACAATGCTAATCAGCGGCTTGTAGTTAAAGATTTCTAATGTTTCAGCCATCTTCCGCAAGTCAGCTTCTCTGGGGCTGTTCTTAGCGCGCCACTTGGTGTAAGCTGGGTCTTGGCCGAGGAATAGCGAATCTCGCAAGTTTTGATAATCCAAACCAAAAAGTTTCGGGTCTAGTTTGCTCGCTATCTGATACTCTTCCAGAGCTTCGGAAAGCTTATCTTGTTTAGCTAGAGTTTTTGCTAAATTGTAGTGAGACCAGCCAAAGTTAGGATCGACTTCGAGCGCTTTTCGATAACTTACTACCGCCTCATCTAGCCGATTCTCTTGTTGAAATACATCCCCTAAGTTGTGGTGCGACCAAACAAAACTTGGATTCACTTCTGCGGCTTTCTGATAGCTTTTAATAGACTCATCAATTTTACCCCTCCATTTCAAGACATCGCCTAAATTGTGGTGAGTTCCAAAGTAATTGGGGTTAATTGCAATTGCCTTACGGTACGCGGCCACAGCCTCACTCAATTTACCTTCTTGTCCTAGAGACTCCCCCAATTCGTGGTACTCCGTAGCTACTCCGGGGTTTTGTTCGATCGCATTTCCAGAATTTCCGTTAACAGCCCGATCGCCCCCCGCAGCCCTACTTACTCCCTTTTTTTTTAACACATCTTCCAACAGCCCAGAAATAGCCTTATCATCAGGCAGAATCTGCAAAGCCATCTGATAAAAGACGATCGCCCCATCAACCCAACCCTGCCTTCCCAAAGCATTCGCCAACTCCACATAAAGCCCAGCATCATTCGGCGCAATCTCCAAAGCCTTGTGATATAACTGCACATCATCAGGATTATGATCGATCGCCCTTCGATACAAACCCATCGCATCCCGCAAATCCCACTGCGATCGCATCCTCAAAGCATCAGCCAACTTTTGCGACAGCCACGGCAAATCCGCCTGAATTTCGGCAGCAGAGCGGTAAGAAGCGATCGACTCATCCCACCGTTCCAACTTCTCAAAAGCCGTCCCCATGTTGTAATAAGTCCACGCAAAATCGCGATTTAGCTCCGCCGCGCGGCGGTAAACAGCGATCAGCATCCTCCCACCGTTCCATTTCCAACAGCACATCACCCAACTTGCTTTGGGACCAGAAGAAACTCCGGATTCAGTTGATTCGCCCGCTGATACGCAGCCACAGCCTCATCCCAGCGTTCCAATTTCACCAGGGCTTCAGCTAAATTGTTGTGCGCCCAAAAATGGTCAGGATTCAAGTTCGATCGACCTTTGGTAAGCCGAAATCGCTTCATCCCACCGTTCCAATTTAACCAGCGCATCCGCCAAATAATTGTGCGACCAACTAAAATCAGGATTTAATTCTGTTGCTTTCCGGTAAGAATTCTACAGCTTCTTCCCACCGTTCCAACTTCAACAACACATCCGCTAAATTGTTGTGAGACCAGCTAAAATCAGGATTTAATTCGATCGCCTTCCGGTAAGCATTTACAGCTTCTTCCCACCGTTCCAACTTCACCAGACACTCAGCTAAATTGTTGTGCGACCAAGAAAGATCGGGATTAATTCTAATAGCATTGCTGTAAGCATCTACCGCCGCTTCCCACTGTTCTTGACCCTTCAGAATCTCGCCCAATTCGTGATAAGCAGCACCAGCATTTGGGTTTAATTCAACTGCGCGCCGGTAACAATCAATTCCTTGATTTACCTTACCTTGCTCAATCAAAGTCTTAGCTAAATTTTCCAAATCCTCAGCGGTGCCTGACTTAGGATCGATCGCAAAAGCTCGATACCAAGCCTCAGCCGCCTCCTCCGACTTCCCTAACTGCGTCAAAAGTTTCGCAAAATTGCGGAAAGCACCGGCGAAATCTGGCTTAATGGCGATCGCCTTTTCGTAAGCCGAAACCGCTTGTTGCCACTGTTCCTGCTGCACACAAATGCTACCATAATTAGCATAAGCTTCGGCAAAATTCGGATTAATTTCTATTGCTTTAACATAGCAAGTTTTGGCTTCATCTATTTTGCCCACAGCTTGCAATGCATTACCCAACATTTTATATAGAGGCGCTTCCGGCTTAAGTTGTAGCGCTTTTTTGCAAGCCGAAATTGCCTGTTCCAATTTCCCCTGAGCAAAATAGCCTTCTGCCAGTATTTTATATGCTTCTGGGTCTTCTGTACTAATTCCAGTATTAACTTGTGGCTGAACTTGGGGCTTAACTTGGGGCTTAACTTGTGGCTTAACTTGTGGCTTAACTGCGGTTGCTACTGGCTGTTGCTTAACAGCACCATTTGTCCTATTTGCACCGGCCAAAGTCTGCTCTCCCTCGCTACCATTTCTAGCATGAATTGCGTTGAGTTCGATCGCCTTGCGATAATATGCTGTCGCTTCGTCTAATTTGCCTTGTTTTTTCAGCGCTTCCCCCAAATTTTGGTAAGCCGTCGCCAAATTAGGGTCAAACTTAATTGCTCGATCGTAACAGGCGATCGCTTCGGTAAACTTTTCCTGCCGCAAAAAAGCATCACCCATGCTCAAATGTTCTGACGGTTTTGCCTTTTCCGGTTCCAAAGAAAATGCTTGGTACCAGCAGTGTTGCGCTTCTGCCGGCTTGCTAATTTCCCCAAATACTTTTGCCAAATTCCGGTAAACTCCGGCGAAATTCGGCTTAATCGCGATCGCCTTTTGATAAAATTCGATCGCCTCCGACCACTTTTGCTGCTGAGCACAAATGCTCCCCAAATTAGCGTATACTTCCGCAAAATTCGGTGCAATTTCAATAGCTTTGGCGTACCAGTGCCGCGCCTCTTCTACGCGGCCTTGAGTTTGCAGGGCGTTGCCCAAAGTCTTGTAAGCTGGTGCAAAATTGGGGTGAATTTTCAAAGCTTGCTCGCAGGAGGCGATGGCTTCCTCTAATTGCCCTTGGGATAAATAGATTTCTGCTTGTTGGTTAAATTGAACCGCTGTAGATTCGGTATTTACGGTGGGTGGCATAGGGTTGGTGGCGACCGAGGGAGCAATTAAGTAGGATTTTGAACAGGTTTCACAATTCTACCAGGCTTTGACACCAACTATACCAGTCTTGTTCCCCCAATTTTTATTTTTGATAACTCGTGCTCCGACTCGCTATAGTCCGACAGGGTTTCAACTTCTGTCTCAAAGGTCAAGTCGTCTCAAGCTTACATCTTGCGCCATTCTTACGAACGGGCTCTGGGGCCCGCCCCGGCCAGGCTGATTGCAAATTGTGCAAGATGTGCGATCGAATTATCGCCAGAATAGTCTGCTTCGCAAAAAGCGATCGCCTTTTGAGTAAAAAACGATCGCTTTGTTTGCCACAATTAGCGATCAACTACCAGCAATTACCACTCAAACTGCGGTGGCTTCTGTCTCTTCTTCGGAACCTGCTTGAGTTCCCAGCACGCTGACAACCACCTGATTTGGTTCACCAACAGCTACCACTCCCGGAGGCAAAATTAGCTCGTGAATGTGGAGTGCATCTCCTACTTTCAAATTAGAAATATCTACTTCAATTGCTTGAGGAATGCTATCTGGTTTGCACTTAACTGCGAGTTGCATCAGCACAGTATCCAAGATACCACCACCTAACTTGACGCCGACAGATTCGCCAACAAAATGCAGTGACAATTCAACTTCCAGGCTGTCTTGACTTCCGACAGCGAAAAAGCTCAGGTGGTAAGGAAAGCCTTTCCAAGGATGAACTTGAACTTCGCGCAGCAAAGTTTTGCCAGTCCAAGAGAGGTCGGGGATGCTGAGATCAATTAGGGTATTATTGACGGCGCGCTTTTTGAGCAGGGATTCAACTGTTTTGGCATTGACGGTAAGGGAAATGGATTCCGAGCCTTTGTGACCGTAGAGGACGGCGGGAATCAATCCAGAGCGGCGGAGGGCGTTAGGTTTGCTGCCTTCTGCCCGCTTTTGACATTCTACTGCGAGTTCCATNNAATTAAATTCGCTGAAGGTATTGATAGTTTTCATTTTCCACACACTTCAGCAATTCCAGCATTTTTCTCAGACGATAAGTTCCTGATTGATACTCTTCTTTTGAAGGGGAATCACCAAGCTTAGTGAGAACTACATCGCTTTCACTGATGATTGCTTCGCTGAAAATTTTCTTGAACTGCTGGCGAATATGTTGATTTAATTCAACTAGAGGCAGAATTACATTTTCTTCATCTAGGTAAATTTCGGTGTCGATTGATTCCCCGCCTATTTTGGAAAAATCAGATTTAGCTAACCATTCGTAAGTAGTTGCTGTGATTCTTACACTATCAGACGGTTCACCATTAGCTGAATAAAAACTGATGTCAAACATTGGGATTACTCCTGCTACTAAACATCTAAAAACTCGTTCAAAGGAATATTTTCTGCATAAGCTATGCCTGCTGTGATAAATTTAGCTTTGCCCGGTGCAGAATTTTTATCGGCACTTACAACTCCAATAACAGTGGCAGTATCAATAATTTCATTAACGGCTTTTCCTGAAAGGTATGTGGTTTTTATTTCTATATGCGGCAGGTCTGTTTTTCTTTCCTTTAGGTTTGACTGTGCATCTTTGATACTTCCTCTATTGTATTGATGATGAATATCGCAGATTATTTGCTCTACTTGTGAGGCATCCTTGGCGGCTACAATTAAAATGTCTCCTTTCGGATCGTTGCCAGTAGTTCTCTGGGATGGAATGCCAGCTTCAGCTAATTTTCTGATAACCCAGCCAACCAAATCCCGATGAAGGGTTAGTTGGTAGATTAGACGATCTTCATCGGTCACTGGAGCCCGATCGGACATGAGATAGACCCTTTTTCTCTATTATAACTAAACCTGTTAGGATTGTGCTACTACAGGCGTACCGTCAGCCGACAATAACCCCCGCTTCGGGCCGTGAATTGGGTCTTCGACAATGATAGTTTGGTCGCGGCCGGCACCGAGAGATACAATTGCGATCGGCACTTCCATCAAATCTGCCAAAAACTTCAGATAATCCAAAGCTTGCTGCGGCAAATCTTTCAAATTACGGCACTCTTCCGTTGACTGTTTCCAACCGGGAAGGGTTTCATAGATGGGTTTGCAACGAGCAAATATGCGGGAATTTTTGGGGAAATCGATACAACGTTCGCCATCAATTTCGTAAGCAACGCAGACTTTGATTTCTTCTAATTCATCCAAAACATCTAGTTTGGTAATTGCCAGACAGTCAAGTCCGTTGATGCGAACTGCGTAGCGGCCGATTACCGCGTCGAACCAACCGCAGCGGCGTTTCCGACCGGTTGTCGTGCCGAATTCTGCACCTCTCTCGCCCAAAATTGCGCCAACTCCATCTACCATTTCGGTAGGGAAGGGGCCTTCTCCCACGCGGGTTGTGTAAGCTTTTGCGACTCCGATAACGCGATCGATCGCTGTCGGGCCGACTCCTGTTCCCACACAAGCGCCACCTGCGATCGGACTGCTGGAAGTAACGTAGGGATAAGTGCCGTGATCTAAGTCTAATAAAGTGCCTTGGGCGCCTTCAAACAGAATATTTTTCCGCTTGTGAAGTCCCTCATAAATCTTCAGGGAACTGTCTACTACGTGGGGGCGCAAACGTTCCGCATAGACTCGGTATTCATCAATCACATCTTGAGGATTGAGAGGAGGCAAATTGTAAAGTTTTTCCAGAATGACATTTTTATGATTAATTGTCCATTCCAGTTGTTCTCGGAATCCTTCCAAGTCCATTAAATCGAGCATCCGAATACCAGTACGTTCGGACTTATCCGCGTAAGTAGGGCCGATGCCACGTCCCGTTGTCCCAATTTTATAATTTCCCCGCTGTTCTTCCGATGCCACATCAATTAATCTGTGGTAGGGCATGGTGACGTGAGCAGTCTGGGAAATCATCAACTTGGCAGTAGAAACGTTTAGTTTTTCTAACTGATCCAATTCTTGAATTAAAACTTTAGGGTCAATGACCGTACCGCAGCCGATGATACATTCTGTCTCAGGGTACAGAATTCCAGACGGAATCAGATGCAGCTTGAAAGTCTGACCGTTTACTACCACGGTATGACCGGCGTTGACGCCCCCTTGGTAGCGGACAACGATATCTGCGGATTTGCTGAGCAAATCGGTAATTTTGCCTTTTCCTTCATCGCCCCACTGGGCGCCGATTACAACTACGTTAGCCAAGGGTTTCTCGCGTTCTGTTCAGGTTGACACAATCTCCGATTATGTACGAATGCGTCCCAAATGTCAAATAAATTTTTGTTACAATTGAGAGGCTTGAGGCTCTACTGCTCTCATTAACCCACTTCCAGCACTATCGGGGGACTTGGGAAGGGAGAGCCCGAGAGGGGGAGAATGGGAGAGGAGTTGATGAGTTTTTATGGGAATCCAATGTGCAGCTTAAATGTGGAACAGTTTACCTGCTGGAGGTTGTTGGCTAGTATGTGGGAAAACCCGGTTTCTGGCCCCTGATGCGTATAGGACTAAATTACAAATTCTTCAATCCTTCAATTCTTTCAATCTAAAATCTAAAATCTAAAATCTAAAATCGCATGACTTTACACGCTGAGTTGCACCGCCATCTGGGCGGTTCCGTGGTTCCTAGGGTGCTGTGGCGGTATTTCGATCGCCACAATGCCGAGATAGCTAGCCGATTTCAACAATACTCAGAGTTTGAGGAGTTTTACACTCGTCCGCGTAATACTCTGGATGAGTATTTGGAACTGCACACCCTGGTAGAAAGCGTTCAAACAGTTGAGACTTTGCCTTATTTCATCTATCGGTTGATGCGGGGCGCTTACGTGTTTGAAAATCTGGCTTATTTGGAGTTGCGTTATACGCCTTATTTGCGAACTCCAGAGCATTTGTCGCAGTCAGAACGCATTGATTTGATGGCAGAAATTGTCCAAGTTGTGGGTAAAGCAAGTCAAATTACCGATTGTCCCATTGTCACCAGCCAAATTTTGTGTATGCACTCGCGTTTACCCTATGAAGTAAATCGGGCGATCGTCGATTTAGCCGCACAAATGGGAGAATACGTTTGTGCGATCGATCTAGCAGGGGGCGACGCTTGCATTGGCGATCGTTTGTCAGAATTTGTCGGATTGTATCAGTATGCAAGGTCGATCGGCATCAAAACCACCGGCCACCTGTATGAAACAACCTCTGGCTGTTATCCCGAACTATTGCCCTATCTGATGCGGCTCGGCCACGGGATTCAAATTCCATTAAAATATCCCGAACTGTTGCCAGAGGTGGCACGTAGGGGTCAATGCTTGGAAGTTTGCCCGACTACCTATCTAAAAACAGGAACCTTGCAAGATCTGCGAGAATTGAAGGTAGTATTCGATCGATGTTTTGAAGCCGGTGTCGATATTGCCATTTGCACTGACAACGCGGGATTGCACAACGTGCGACTGCCTTTTGAATACGAGAATTTATTAACTCTGGATATCATTGATTTTCGGCAATTGCAAGCGTGTCAAAATGCCGCGTTCCGCCATGCTTTCGCGTGGCCCTACGAGGAGCAACCGGCCCAAATGCTGACTGGTTTGTTGCAGCCCGAATCTGTGGGTGCGATCGTAAATTAAGCTGGTTTGTAGTTGCGAAATCTAGATCCCCCTAAATCCCCCTTAATAAGGGGGACTTTGAAAAATATTCTTGTCCCCCTGATTAATGGATATCAGATCTCAAATCCGTTAGTATCGGAATCATTCATCTCTCTTCTCTAACTCTGTGTCCTCTGTGGCCTCTGCGGTTCAAACATTCCGAAACAACCATAAACAATATGAAAAAAACCTCTCTCTTTTCTTCCTTCGCGCTCTTCGCGTCTTCGCGGTTCGTTCAAATATGTTATAATGCCCTGGATGACTATTAACCACATACTCATAAATATGGTGCAATTAACCGCAAAAGTCTCCGCTAAGGAGTTAGCAAATTTAGCCGTAAGTTTGATTAAGAAATCAGGCTGTGAATACGGTGATGTGCGTTTTTGCTCTTACCGAAGGCAGAGTCTTTACGCGCGCGATCGCTCTTTAAGCAATATCTCCGATAATGTGAGTTCTGGTTTTGGTGTGCGCGTACTCCTCGATGGTGCTTGGGGCTTTGCTGCGAGTCACAATCGCACGGCGGCTGAGGTTGCTAGAATTGTCGCTTTGGCTGTGGAAATTGCTAAAGGTAGTCGCTTGACTCAAAAGGAACCGGTGCGTTTAGTTCCCGTTGACAAATATTGCGATCGCTACGTTACGCCGATCGCAATTGACCCTTTTTCTGTACCAGTCGCTGACAAGGCTGAACTCTTACTTAATATTAACACGCAACTGTTAGCCTACGGCGAACAAGGTATCAAAAAAGCTTTTTCTTTTCTGCAATTTAATCACGAAGATAAGGTTTTTGCTTCCACCGAAGGCTCCCTAATTGAACAGACAATTTATCGCAGCTATCCAGGTTTTGGCTGTACGGCAATTGCTGGCGGCGATGCTCAAAGTCGCAGTTACGATCGCCCGCCATTAAATCTGGGTTACGAACATATTAACCCAACGGATTTATTAAGTCAAGTAGATAGAGTTGCTGCGGAAGCTATTGAGAAAGTCGCTGCTCCAAAAATCCCGGCTGGTATTTGCCAATCCCTGATTCTTAAGCCGACTAATTTGTTTTTAACTATTCATGAATCAGTCGGGCATCCAACGGAATTAGACCGAGTTTACGGTTACGAATCTAATTTTGCTGGCACTAGCTTTGCGACTACTGATAAGTTGAATAAACTGCAATATGCTGCTCCTTGGGTGAATTTTAAGTGCGATCGCACTCAACCGGGCGGCCGCGGTACAATGGGTTACGATGATGAGGGCGTAAAATCACAGGATTGGTATGTTGTCAAGGATGGAATTTTAGTTGATTATCTCACTGACAGAGAAACAGCTTATCGCCTCGGACGTGCTAGCAGCAACGGTTCTGCCTGCGCTGACAGTTGGTCGAGCGTGCCGATGGTCAGAATTCCTAATTTGGGATTGGAACCGGGCCCGGATGGCGGGAGTCATACTGCTACTTTGGATGAGATGATTGCTGATACGGAAGATGGGATTTTAATTGACGGTATTGGTAGTTTTTCAATCGATCAACAGCGGCGTAATTTTCAATTCGGCGGCGATGCTTTCTGGAAGGTGGAAAATGGTAAAGTTGTGGGAATGTTGAAGGATGTAACTTATCATTCGATGACTACTGATTTCTGGAATCAAGTAGATGCGATCGGGCCTGTTTCGGAGCGGGTACAATGTGGTACTAATATGTGTGGTAAAGGTGAACCGATGCAGGTAGCTCAAATGACTCACGCTTGTGTGCCGGTGCGGGTGAGGGATATTCAAATTGGGTAATGGGGCATGGGGCATCGGGCATCGGGCATAGTTAGTGGTTATTTGTTATTTGTTAGTTGTTGTTAGAGATAGTAAGCAATTCCCTATTCCTCATGCCCCATGCCCTATGCCCAATTCCCGATGCCCAATTCCCAATGCCCAATTCCCAATTCCCTATTCCCAATTACCATTATGACTTTAACAACATCGCCCGCAATTTTAAGTGAAGACCAAGCCTTATCTTTACTAGAAAATGTAGTCAAACAATCGGAAGCAGAAGCAGTATTTGTTAGTCTTTCTACTGGGGAAGAATCTCTTTCCCGATTCTCGGAAAATCAAATCAGTCAAAATATCAGCAAAACTGTATTTAGCCTGAGCATTACTAGCTATTTTGGTAACAAAAGTGCCTCTGCTGCTGTTACTGATTTTGATGCAGATGCGATCGCCCAAACTATCAAACGATCGCAGGAATTGGCCAAAATTGCCCCCGCAGACCCCGAATGGATGCCGCTGTTACCCCCTCAAACCTACGATTTGCCCCCGGCCGCGTTTGACGAAGCAACGGCCGCTGTATCGCCTCTAGCGCGGGCAGAAATGGTTCAGCAGGCTTGCACGATCGCCTCACAAGCAGGTGCTAACGCTTCCGGTACTTTGAGCACTGAGGCGTCGTTGTACGCGATCGCATCGAGCACTGGACTCCGCGCCTGCAACCATTCTACAGAGGCGAATTTCAGCTTTACAGCTCGCATTGACAACGGTTCTAGCTGGACTGAAAGCACGGCTTGGAGTATTAGTCAACTGCCGATCGCCCAATTGGCCCAACAAGTTGTCGATCGGGCGATCGCATCCCGCAACCCCCGCGAAATTACTCCCGGCATTTATCCGGTAATCTTTGATGGTGCTGCTTTTGCGGATTTGCTACCCTGGGTAATTTGGAGTTTGGATGCGAGGGCGGCGGATGAAGGGCGATCGTTTATGTCGATCGCCGATGCAGAGGGTAAACCCGCTGGAAACCGCGCGGGCGAACAAATTTTTAGCCCGATGGTGCAGGTACAGCGCAATCCGGCTCATCCTTTATTGCGATCGGGTAATTTTTTCGGTGATGGATTGAGCAATAACTATTTGGAAATCATCAAAAATGGTGTGCCTGAAAGTTTGTCTTATTCCCGCTACTGGGGAGCACAAAAAGGCCAAGAGTCAAAAGGTGCTTTTTACCCGATCGTGATGACAGGTTCAGACCAAAGTTTAGCAGATTTGATTGCCCAAACTGAGCGCGGAATTTTAGTCAGTCGAGCTTGGTACGTTCGTTATGTAAATCCCAAGACATTGGAAGTAACGGGAATGACTCGCGATGGTACTTTTTGGATTGAAGATGGAAAGATTGCTTACCCGATCAAAAACCTGCGTTTCAATCAGGTTTTACCTGATATGTTGCGGGATGTAGATGCCCTTAGCGAGGTGAAGCTTTATGGCGGTAGCATAGTGCCGGGAGTGCGAGTTACAGCCTTTAATTTCACCAGTATTACTGACAGTTTGTGACTCGCACATTTCCAATAATTTGTAGGGGCGGGTTTTACCAACCATCTTGACTTAAAACTAATTATCTTGTAAACCCGCCCCCACTCCTTGCATCAGTTATTAGCACAACTGAAAATTGCGCCGATCTTTGGTGGCCACTTGACTCGACTTTACCAGGATGATAGATGTTATCAAAGAGGCAGATTTGATCTGAGGGAGATTCCTCAGCCAACCCCTATTGCTCATACCAGGCGTGATACCATTGCTGCATCTGCTCAATCTCAGCACTTTGACTACGAATGATCGATTGACAGTTCCTTTCATGCTGATGCTCCGGTCGTAGTCTTACCTTCGGTCTCTGTCCGTTTAAAGTCTCCCAATGCTAGGGGTGCGCTGAGCGTAGAGATCTTTTGAGGATCTGAATGTTCTAACACAAAGCCGTCAAGCTTATGACGGGGTTTTAGACCCATTTTATCGATCGCAATCCCATACTGATGCATCTCAGAATTGTTTAGTGTGATTGATCTCCTCACAAGTTCTTCATTTTTTGATGCTAGTTTCTAAGTAGCTCCATTTTTAAAGCTCATAGAGAACTTGCGAGCATACTGATGATCGATCGCACTTGGGCACCGTAAAATGAGCATGGTCTTCTCCCGCGATCGCGGACAGAGGTAACTCGCCTCGGCAGAATCGAGAATCAGTTTAGTCGCAGAGCTTGTCTAGAAGATGTGAGTAACGGAGATTTGAGTGATGCAATCTATAGAAACTAAAACATTCTCTTCGGTTTATGGTCCTGTAAAATCGTGGCGCTTTGGGCGATCGCTCGGTATTGACCCGATTGGCTTGGTGTCCACCTGCTCGTTCAATTGTGTTTACTGTCAATTGGGTGAAATAGAGTGTCAGAGTTGCGATCGCCAGGTGTTCATTTCCACTCAACAAATTCAACAAGACTTACAACGATTTGCACCGTGGGATGTCGCTCAGATCACCCTCAGCGGTAGCGGTGAGCCGACGCTAGCGTTGAATTTAGGCAGCATTCTGACAATGCTGAAAACCGTTACAGGAAAACCTGTGGGTGTGTTGACCAATGGCAGTTTGCTGACCGATCCAACAGTACAAGCAGAATTAGCGATCGCCGATCGGGTAGCAGTTAAACTGGATGCAATTGTGGCCGATCAATTTCGGCGCATCAATCGTCCCGTGATTAAGATCAATTTCACTAATTTATGGTCTGGTTTACAGCAATTTCGCCAATGCTACACTGGTAAATTAGCCATTCAGACCATGCTCCTGTCACCTTGGAGCGATCGCGACCAAGCCACTTATATTGGACTCATGCAGGTCTTGCTACCTGATGAAATTCAACTCAATACACCAACTCGCCCTAAACCGCTACATCACCAACTTGATGCACGAGGCAATCATCATCCTGATGCTTTGCCCTATCTCGCACGATCGCTCAAGCCTGTCAGTGCTGAGGTGCTCAGAACGTTTGGCGATCGCATTCAGAAAACCATTGGTATTCCAGTTCGTTATCCAAACCTGATCGATCGCTAACAAAAGGAGTTGCAGCATGACACAAGCAAAACTCAATCCCGATCTAGAACTAATTGAGATTCCTGCTGGAAATCTCAACATCATGGGCTATGTCGATGAGTCAGAAGTGAATGGTCCTGGATGCCGTGCTGTGGTATGGGTGCAGGGATGTTTACGGGAATGTCCGGGATGCTTCAATCCTGCTTCCTGGTCCTTTGAGATCAATCAACTCATGTCAATTGACACTTTAGCTCAGAAAATTTTGAATAACCCTCGCAATGAAGGCATCACCTTCTCTGGGGGAGAACCTTTCTGGCAAGCGCCAGCCTTAGCGGAATTGGCTCGTCAAGTCAAAGCGGCTGGACTAAATGTCATGTCTTTTACGGGGTTTACTCTAGAGCAACTGCGATCGCCCTCTGCTCCGGCTGGCGCTGAAGATTTATTAGAACAGCTCGACCTCTTAATTGATGGTGCGTATATTGAACCGTTGGCAGTGAATCGTCCTGATTCTTTGGTTTCTTCCAGTAATCAGCGAGTGCATCTTTTCAACCCTGATTTGAGCGATCGCCTTACCTGGGCAAGTGACCAAATTGAAATTCACGTTCTCAAAGATGGTAGCCGTATTATCACAGGATATCGTGGTGAGATGAACCTGTTAGAGTAGAGTTTTCTGCTCCTCTACGCGATGAAAATTTTAGGGACGGAGGACATACAGAAATACTTGATAGACAAAATGTGGGGAGAGTGGACACCTCGGTTTGAGCGGGTGGAACTGCGGGCGATCGGGCTGTCGTTAGCTAGAACCAATTGCCGCCAACGCAGAACCGATTCAAGTAACAGGATCGAGCTCATTAATTGCCTACTTCACAGGAGATTTTCATAAAAAAGCTCGGTAAGTGGGAAACGAGCGAGTCTTTAGACCTGAGAGGGAA
>DPLL01000467.1:0-209 GCA_003542015.1 Microcoleaceae cyanobacterium UBA9251
GGAATGTATAATGGCGATCAAGCGCGCAAAAAAGTATTAATTGAACATGGATTTCGCTTGCCGAGTGCGGCGGACAATCGCCCTTTGAAAGCAGAGGAATTTTGGGAAAAAGCTAATCAGTGCATTTTTGTGTCTGCAACGCCTGGAAACTGGGAAATCGAGATTTCTGGCGGAAGAGTTGCCGAACAGGTGATCCGCCCGACAGGAGT
>DPLL01000467.1:244-8736 GCA_003542015.1 Microcoleaceae cyanobacterium UBA9251
TTGATTGGGGTGAATTTGTTGCGGGAAGGTTTGGATTTGCCGGAGGTGTCTCTGGTGGTAATTTTGGATGCGGATAAAGAGGGGTTTTTGCGATCGGAACGTTCTTTGATTCAAACTATTGGGAGGGCGGCGCGGCACATTCAGGGACAGGCGATTTTGTACGCGGATAATTTGACGGATAGTATGGTTAGGGCGATCGATGAAACCGATCNNCTGAGGTGAAGCAGTTGTAGGATTGCGAGGCCGAGAAACCGGGTTTTTTACGACAATATTTCGCTGTAGTCGATAGATTTGATGAAAAACCCGGTTTCTTTGGAGAAACCCGGCGGTTGAAACCGCGTCTACACGAACAAAACCCGACGAGAGCGGGTTGAAGAATGGGCGGAAATTGTGCGATCGCATTAAGCATCTGCGCGATAAACTGTTAGGTCATTAAGGAATAATTGAAAAATTGAATAGAGCTTTCAGTCCATCTGCGATCGGCTGATACTCTTCAGGAGTTAAAGTGCCAAGATAGCGCGATACTCGTCGCATATCTACAGCACGTATTTGATCCAGCAATACTGTCGAGTCGGAAATGAGATTTCCCACTCCTGCCGGAAGACTTGGGTATAAGATGGGATTTTGTGCAGCCCAATTTCCTGATTGTCTGGTTATCGGCACAACAATTACCAGCGGAAAACGTATCGCACCTGTTTGACTGGGTATCCCGACTACTAAAGCAGGACGTTTTCCTTGCTGTTCGTGAAATGGAGGTATTTGAGGGGCGAAATCAACCAGTACAATATCCCGGAGGGTTATATTAGACACTGGATTTTTCGACCCCTTCTTCTTCAACAATAACGCAACCTACCCCAGGTAGATAGCGCACGGCTTTACCAAGTGTCATGGGGTCTACATCTCCCCAATCATAGGGTGGAATTTCACCTTCTAGGTAAAGTTCGCGCCAAGTTGAGTTTTCCAACTCTTCGTCAGAAATATCAGGGAAAAGTATGAGCACTTCTCCAATACCGACAGGAAAACCATTGAGTTTGCTCAAGCCATCGATTACGGTAGCTAGAAGGGATAAGTCTATCTGGTGCAGATTTTCGGCTTTTTGGATCAGTTGGTAGATGGTTTCAGGATTGACTGTTTCGGGGATTACTTCTACCAAGCTGTCAGGGGTGAAACCTCGACTCTTAAGGTATTCAGCTAGTTGCAAACGAATTGTACTCATAGTTTTTGTGAGTAAAAATTTTTAGGCTAAAGTGCGATCGCCATTTACCATTATCCTATTTTTAGGGATGGATGGAAAGGGCGATCGTACTTTCTATGAGATTCCTAGTCGGTATGCTGCATATTCGCGATCGTGACAGTCTGCGTTTGATGAACCATCGTTATCCCAGCCATTTGGCTGGTAATCACGTTCGCGCCTCAAGTCATCTCTTTCCTGTCGCAGTTCTTTGATAGTTTCATCCTTTTCCTGAAGCAGACTGCGGATACACTCTGCCCAAACGGGGTTTAACTCCGCCAAAGCAGAGAGGGCGATCGCAACAAGCCGATGTTTGGCATACCACTGTCCGTCTGGTGGGCTACAATTGTTGGACATAAATTCAATGGTTAGGTTTACTTGTGTTGGTCTGACGTTCAGAGGTCAAACCAACTGAGCTACCTAGCTAAAACGAGGGCATTGTCTGAATTGGTAGTTCAGGCGGGCCTTTTCCGTTTTTACTGGGTGGGTATCCTCATCAATAATTATAGAACACCGGATATACTAGTAGCTAGCATAACTTGACATTTTTTTGACTGTGCGCTATCCTGTTGACAGGAACAGCAAACTGGTTTGCCCTACTCTGGGCAAACACCAATCCCTATTAGGGATTGAAATATGCTTGCTACAAGTCAACTTTGCTATTCCAAACCCTCCTATTTAAACTCTCTGTTTTTTTGGGAGGGTAAATCCCTATCAGGGATTGAAACTTAATAAAATGTTTACTGTAAAAGTCTTGTTGACTGTGATTGGGGCTTGGCGATTCAATACAGTTAGTGTTAGCGACAGTCCTGAACGCACTCCGATCGAAGAAACCGGGTTTTTACCAAGTCTTCGGGATGGAAGAAAGTATTTTCGCAAAAACCCGGTTTCTAGACCTTGATGCGTCGATTCCCAATATTGGGATTTCCCCAATCTCAAATCTGGGTTAAATCCTCCCTCAAACTCTTAGTCCGCGCAGGCGGACTTTGTTTGTGTAGAAGCGGTTTCAACCGCCGATTAATCTAATAAACCTACGGTGTCGGATTCGGATACTTAGCGTGAACCCCATTAATTTCTGCTATAATATCCCGATCCAAATTCACCTCCAAACTACCGAGATTTTCCTCCAACTGTTCGAGACTTGTTGCACCAATAATCGTGCTCGTAACAAACCAGCGCGATCGCACATAAGCCAAAGCCATCTGCGCCGGACTTAAATTATACTTACCAGCAATCTCCAAATAAGCTTTCACAGCATCATTCAGATTAGTTTTATCGTAACGCTGACCAAAGCCCGCAAATAAAGCCAGCCGCGAATTTTCCGGGATTCCATTCAAGTATTTACCCGTTAAAATCCCAAAACCCAAAGGACTATAAGCCATCAATCCCACATTCTTAAAACGGCAAGTTTCCGCTAAATTCATGTGAAAAGTCCGATTGCTCAAACTGAAAGCATTCTGAATAGAAACCACTTTCGGAAAGCCATGTTTTTGGGCCAATTCGCAAAACTCGCAAACTCCCCAAGGAGTCTCATTNNTTTCGTGTTCTTGAGCGATGTCGTAATCCGGTGCACCAAATAGCGGCACATAGCGATCGGGCCAGTGGATCTGATACAGGTCAATGTAGTCAGTTTGCAGGCGTTTGAGGCTGTCATTCAGTGCTTTTTCCACATTTGGGCGATCGATCTGATTTTTCCCTTCCCGAATCCACTTTAATCGAGAACTTCGCCCAGCCACTTTAGTCGCTATAATGACTTTATCCCGCTGCTGCTTGACCAACCATTCGCCAATATATTCCTCTGTTTTCCCCTGAGTGTCTGGATTTCCAGGGACAGGATACATTTCTGCTGTATCAACAAAATTGACACCTCTATCTCTGGCAAAATCCAGTTGTTGCGCCGCTTCCTCCACAGTATTTTGCTGGCCGTAAGTCATCGTACCCAAACAGATTTCAGATACTAATAAATCGCTATCGCCGAGTTGCTTGTATTCCATGAGCTTGATTGCAGAAAAATCATCTGATTCTATATTACCGAAAAAATTTGATTTAGTTGAAAACTTAAAAAAAAAATGCGATCGGGTTTCTCCCCTCTTCCTCTTTTCCTCTGCGCCCTCTGCGCCCTCTGCGGTTAAAAAAAAAATTAACAAAATTAGCAGCGAGTTTCATTATAATTGATCGGGTTCGTATTTTCCACCTGAGATTGAAAATTTTAATGTTAAGATAAATAATTGCTATCCCAATTATTTATGAATAGCCATCTACCCAAAATTCCCCTTGTAAACCTCTCCCTGCAACACCAACCAATCCAAACTCAAATACAACAAGTAATTGCCGAAATCATCCAGCGGGGAGACTTTATTTTAGGTCAAGCATTGGCAGAATTTGAAACAGCATTTGCCGCAGCTTGTGGTGTACAATATGGTATAGGAGTAGCCTGTGGAACAGATGCGATCGCCCTCGGACTCCAAGCTTGCGGCATTCAGCCAGGGGACGAAATTATCATCCCAGCAAACACATTTATCGCCACCATAATTGGCGTGATGCAAGCGAAGGCTATACCTATTCTCGTAGATTGTGACCCTGACACCGCCCTGATTGACCTCACAGCAGCCGAAATAGCTATTACCTCAAAAACTAAAGCAATTATTCCGGTGCATTTATACGGTCAAATGGTGTCGCCTATCAAACTTTTAGACCTTGCCAACCGCCACAATTTAATCATCTTTGAAGATGCCGCCCAAGCCCATCTAGCTTCCAGAGAAGGATACCGTGCAGGTTCCTTTGGCAAAGCAGCAGCATTCAGCTTTTATCCTAGCAAAAATCTCGGCTCATTTGGCGATGGCGGGATGTTAATTACCAACGATGCAAAGGTAGCACAAACAATGCGAACGTTACGCAATTACGGAGCACAAAGCAAATATTTACACACTGAAATCGGCACCAATAGCCGCTTGGATAATTTGCAAGCTGCCGTACTCAACGTTAAATTACCCTATTTAGAAAAATGGAATGGCGATCGCAATTTAGTCGCCCAATACTACAATACTCTACTAGAACCCCTCAAACACAAAGGCATTGTACCGATCGCCAACCACAGCAGCAGCCGTCACATTTATCACCTCTATGTCATTCGAGTTACGGAGAAAAGCCCAATTAACCGTAACACCCTTCAAGAAAAACTCGCCGAAAACGGTATCGAAACAGGCATTCACTATCCCATACCTTGCCACCTGCAACCCGCCTACCAAAACTTAGGCAATCCAGGGGACTTTCCCAATACAGAAACCCTGTGCCAACAGATTTTATCATTGCCAATGTATCCCGGATTGAGTAATACTCAGATTGAGCAGGTGGTAAAGGCGATCGAATTATCAATTAATAGGTAATTGTTCGCAAAAGTTAAAGCTAGGATGTCTCAATCAGTAGAAATTCCGTTCTCAAAGCTTTTGAGTTGCAAATTAAACACTCTTTAACAGTCCTGGACGCAACTATTGTCTGTCATGCTGAAAGAAACGCAGTGTAGTGAAGCAACGAGAGATTCTTCGCGACCCTCAGAATGACATAATTACGTTGAAATGCGTAAGTCCTATTTAACTCAAAACTCAAAACTCAAAACGTTTAAAACCATGAACATCCAGCGCAAAATTCGCAGTGTTCTCAAACGATACCTCTTGGGGGAAAGTATTACGATACTCCTAGTGCTGCTTTACGCTCCCCTAATGGTACACTGGTATGACGGCTGGTTAAACAAAAACATCAGCATCGAACACGAATATTTCAGCCACGGACTAATTGGTTTGCCCTACGCGGCTTATATAGCTTGGACGCACCTAAATAGCTGGCGTAAGTTGCCCAACTCCCCTCATCCTTTAGGAGGAGTTTTGCTGGTACTAGCGACGCTTTTTTATCTGAGTAGATTGAGCGATTTTGTAAATTTATCCCTACCAGTAATGCTAGGCAGTATTTGCTTGTGTTTAAAAGGAATCCCTGGTTTGAAATTGCAGGGAATACCACTTTTATTTGTATTGCTAGCCTCGCCGAATCACATTCCTTACCTCATAGAACCCTACGCCTTGCCCTTGCAGCACTTCATTGCTAAAACATCAGGCTTAATATTAATCAAAGTAGGTCTTAACGTGAAAGTCGAAGAAATGTATCTCTACGTAAACGATCGCATTGTAGAAGTTGCGCCCCACTGTGCCGGCCTAAAAATGCTGTTTACCAGTCTGTACGTCAGCTTAATGCTGCTGGACTGGACAGGAGTTTGGACTTCCTACAAAAGAAGCATTCTATTTCTAGCGAGTACATCTATCATTAGCATCAGTTCAAATATCCTCCGCAATACTTTACTAACTTACTTTCACGGCACCCAAAAAGAGGGGCTTTTTACTTGGCTACACGCAGGATGGGGCGGAGATTTGTATTCTGCTGGTATACTAGGTTTATTGGTACTTCTGATCAACGGAATGGAAAAATATTTCCCAAGCCAGTCTGGGAATTAAAAAAATGATTTCAGCACGCAAGCTACTGAGGCGATACCAATTCTCTAAAATTATCGTAATTGTGTTTTTACTGGTACTTGTTGGGGCCGTAGCAATTCCGGGCTATGCAACAGGAAGGTGGCCTTGGACAAACCCGCCACCAGTTACAAACCTCAAGCAACTGAAAACTTTAGGTCAAAATGGGTTGACACTTCCCGGCTGGGAGGTAATCCGCGTTCGGAATAACGTACAAATTGGCGGTCACAGGTGGTTAGTTCAAGAAATTAAAGAAATTCAACATCCTGAAACAATTGCGATTTTATTAATGTTGCCTCAAAATGGCCCAAAAGACCAGCCCCAGGTAGAATGGCTCGATATCGATGGATTTCATCGGTGGCAAAGAGATGCCGATCGCCCTTTGAGGTTTACAGTTGAATTAGCGCCTGAATTAGCAAAAATACCCAACAAGCCACCGCCCACCGTTGAAGCCCAGTTTTTCCGAAGCTGGACTCCCCAACAAACCTTTGCCGTTGTACAGTGGTACGCTTGGCCAAACGGCGGTTCTCCAGCCCCCAGTCGCTGGTTTTGGGAAGACAGCATCGCCCAGTTGTCGAACCGCCGCGCCTCCTGGGTAGCTGTCAATATCATTGTTCCCATTGAACCGGATGCTGACATTAAGATAGCTGAACCAATCCTCGAATCTATTGGCGAAATTGTCCAGGCTAAATTAATGACAGAAATTTTCTGATGTTGAGGGAATCAGGAAGAGGGAAGTTCGGCAACGGATTCTGTAACGGATTTAACGGATTTAACGGATTTAACGGATGTCAGGAAGAGGGAATCAGGAATCAGGAATCAGGAATCAGGAATCAGGAATCAGGAATCAGTCGAATAAAATAGTGACAATGCCAACAAATTATGAACCAGAAATCATTCCTGGACGCAAGTTTTAAATTTTTACGCCCATCTGTAGTCGTAAGGTGCGGTGTGCAAAAAACCCTACAATTAGAGTCGGTGCGTAATTCATAAAATGCTACAGCCCAAATAAATAAAAATCCTTGACAATTCAAGATATACATTTTAAGTTGAGAGTTGCAGAAATGAAAGTTAAAGACCAGCGAAATGTTGAAAATATTAGATATTTTTATACCCTAAAAAATGGGAGAAAATCCACCAATAAAAATCGCGTTGCTTTTTTCCTGGTAGGTCTTTACTCAACTGTTTGGACTCTATCTTTTACTGCTGTATTTTGGGGTTTCAACGATAAAGTTTTTCCTCAAAAGACTTTAGCCCAACCTGTGATTCCCAGTTCCGAACTGCTGATACCGCCCCCAAGACTCCCCGTACTGCCTCCACTAGGGCTACAGGTATGGTCTGGCCGAGAAATCAATCCAGAATTCCGCAATCGACCTTATCGACTTGGGCCTGGAGACCAGATTGCGATTCAAGTTCAGCGCTTCCCAGAGCTAAATTTTACAGGTGCTATCAGCCCCGAAGGTATAGTTGTACTACCGCTGATTGGAACAGTAAATTTGCGCGGCCTCACCGTCGAAGCAGCACAGCAGCGCCTCCGCGAACGTTTCACCCAATTTATCAAAAATCCCCAAGTCTTCGCCTCCCTGCTAGTTCAGCGCCCCGTAGTCGTGACGGTGACGGGAGAAGTGGCCAGACCCGGTTTTTATCCCCTACAAACTCCCCAACTCCCTGCCGCCCTAGCAGCAGCCAGCGGTACTACTCCTACGGCCCAACTGCGGGCGGTGCGGGTGCGGCGGACACTGCCCTCCGGCGCTGTTGCTGAGCAAATAGTTGACATTTTGACACCGTTGCAAACTGGCATTTCTCCCCCGGATTTGCGTTTGGAGGACGGAGATGCGATCGTTGTACCCTATAAACAGGCTACGCCCGATCGCAAATCCGATCAAGATTTAGCATCCAGGTATAGCCTAGCTGCGGCCACTACCGCCGTCCAAGTCACTGTCACCGGAGAAGTCAGCAAACCGGGTTTTTACACACTTCCGGCCGGTACTGGTCGAATTTCTGCGGCTTTGGTGGCTGCGGGGGGAGTAACGGGAAAAGCTGATTTGCGGGCGGTACGGGTGCGGCGGACACTGGTAAACGGCCAGTCTGTGGAGGAACCCATCGACCTTTACACCCCGCTAGCAAAGGCTAGGGACTTGTTTGATTTCCCCCTAGCTTCTGGAGATGCAATTATTATTCCAGAACTGGATACTACTAGCAAAAACCTAGACTACGACAAGACTCTGGTTTCGCGCTCTACCTTAATCAAACCTCGGATCTACGTTCGAGTTTTGAGTTACGCTAGTGGTGGTTTGACCTCTTTCTATGTAGAAAATGGCAGTACCTTTTTGGATGCTATCAACAACTTGCCTGTGAATGTTGCTGATTTGCGGCACATTGCCCTAATTCGGTTTGACCAAAAGCAAGGTAGAGCTATCAACCAGAAATTAGATGCCAAAGCCGCTCTGGAGGGCAATGTTTCTCAGAACCCAATGCTGCAAGATAATGATGTGATTGTGATTGGTCGGAATCTCGTCGAGCGGATTGGTTATGCAATTAATAGTTTTACTCGACCGTTCCGCGATATTTTGGGGTTTATTTTGTTCTTTGAGCAGTTGAGAAATGGGGTGACAAATCTGTTCGGACCTACTACTAATGGCAAATAGTTATTGGTTATTGGTTATTGGTTATTGGTTATTGGTTATTGGTTATTGGTTATTGGTTATTGGTTATTGGTTATTGGTTATTGGTTATTGGTTTTT
>DPLL01000213.1 GCA_003542015.1 Microcoleaceae cyanobacterium UBA9251
CCCATTCCGCCTTGGTTTTGATTGCCCATTCCGCCTGGGTTTTGACCTAGAAGATTACCCATTCCGCCCTGGTTTTGATTGCCCGGTGCGCCTTGGTTTTGGGGAGGTTGAGCAGAATTGCCCGGTGCGCCTTGGTTTTGGGGAGGTTGAGCAGAATTGCCCGGTGCATTGATTGAGTTAGGAAATAGTGATTGCATGGTGTAATTACCCGGATTGGTTTTCTAAGTTTGAATTAGTTGTCAGGCTAAAGGAATGAATTCTCGATCGCCCTTTGCTTTAGTCGCTACAATCATTAAACTGGTTGAACATGACATTTATCTCTGTGTTAGGATTACAGTTTTGTAATCTAGAGAAATTAGCGTTTTTCCGAATTTTGGGGTAGATTACGATCGCCAGGTGGACGCGGTGGAATGCCCAAAAATTTAATCAACTGTGCTTCGGTAACACCCAACTTTTTCGCAGCACCGGGAATATCTAAAGGAGGAGGGGGCGGTGGGCTGGGCGGGCGATTATTTTGAGTTGGTGGTGCGGGCGGTTTGGCGGGTAGCCCCAAAGCTTCGATTAACTGGGCTTCGGTGACTCCTAATTTTTTAGCCGCAGTGGCAAAATCTATACGGGGCGGATGTCTGCGCTCTTGACTGGGTTTGGGTTGGCTCTGGGCTAGTAGAGTATTAGAACTGAGATCTTGCACCTCTGTCAGCAACAAGCAAGATGCCTGTTCTACTTTTTGTGGAACGGGCAAGATGCCCGTTCTTGAGAATTGTGCAATATATAAGTTAGAACTAACTGTAGTCCGGGGAAAACTCAAGCTGCTCAATCCCAGCAGCAAGGCTGTAGCAGGTAATCCGAGTAGTGAATCAATTTTCATGATATTTACGATCGCCGCTCCAAAAATGTTGACAGCTACATTAAACTCCCACAACATGACCTGCAACTCTGCGGATAGATTACAATTTTGTAATTTAGTTAAATCAATTATCGCGCTATAATCACAACGGAATTGGTCAGTAGTTATTTGTTATTTGTTATTTGCGGTGCCCTGCCCTTCGACTCCGCTCAGGAACCGCGTAGTCGAAGGGTTATTTGTTATTTGTGATGAGCTACCAATGCCCAATGCCCAATGCTTTTCGGCCCAATGCTTTTCGGCCCAATGCTTTTCGGCCCAACTCCATCTAAATTTATGAATGTTCTATACGTTGAAGATGAAGCAAAAATCGCCAATTTTGTTTGTATGGGTTTGAAAGAACAAGGCTTTGTTGTGGATTATTGCGATAATGGCAATGATGGTTATGGGCGGGCGATGGATAATCAGTACGATGCGATCGTCCTGGATATTGTATTACCGGGAAAAGATGGATTATCTATTCTTAAACATCTGCGAAAGGCTGGACGCAATGTACCCGTGATTTTATTAACGGCTCGTAATGAACTAGACGATCGCATTGAAGGCTTACATCTCGGTGCTGATGACTATTTGGCGAAACCTTTTTTTGTAGAAGAGTTAGTTGCTCGGATTTATGCTGTGGTGCGACGGGCTTCTGGCGATCGCCAAAATATTCTCAGTGTTGGCCCAGTTAAGCTCGATCGCATTCTCCGAGAAGTTACCTGCGATTCCCATGCGGTAGAACTTACCACCCGCGAGTTTAATCTGTTGGAATATCTGATGCGATCGCCCGGTAGGGTACTCACCCGCACACAAATCCTCGAACATATCTGGGGCTATGATTTTAATCCGAATACGAATGTGGTAGATGTCTGTATTCAACGCATTCGCAAGAAAATTGAACCCATCGGCGGTATAGGATGGATTGAGAGCGTGCGGGGCGTTGGCTATCGGTTTCGCAAACCAGATTCCCCAACATGAAACTGCAATCTTTTCGCTTTCGGATTACTCTATTATCTGCTGTTCTGGCAAGTGTTTCTCTGATTGGCTTTAGTATTGTTTCGTGGTGGTTGATTTACGATGCTAAGGTGAAGCGTCTTGATGCTGAAATAGAAACTCAGTTAATCCAAGCTACCCGCGAGCGATCGCCCGAATGGGATACTTATACTAATTCTTTGTCATTAGTTTTGGGCATGAATGGGGAAAGCACCGTGGCTTTGTTGGTGACTGACAGAGATGGTAATTTGCTCTACCAATCGAGGGAGTGGCAAGATGTATTTGATGCAGATTCACTATGGCGATCGCTGCCCCAACCCCCTCCCCCTCCTGATAGAATACATTTTGAATTAGAACGTCTCCATCCACCACCTCCACCACATCCACCCAATCCACTCGCTCTACTCGCTCCACCACATCCCGATCGCCCTGATCCATTCTCACCGACAGAAATAAGACCTCCGCGCGATCGACCACCTCAACACGATCGGCCCCATTTTCCTCCGGTTTTCCAGCCCTTGCTAGCAACAAGGCGCACTAGCAAGGCTGTTTGGCGTGTGGGTGCTATTCATTCTCCACGGACTCAAGCTGCGATCGCCGTTAACTTACAGGCGATCGATCTAGAAATGGCATCGATTGGTAATATCTTTCTGATTGCTATTCCCGTAGTGCTTTTACTCGTAGCAGGTGGAGCGTGGGTGATATCGCGGAGTATACTCTATCCCATTGGGCGACTCACTACGGCGATCGGCAATGTCACTGTACAAGGGCTCGATCATCGTGTCCCTATTGGTTCAACAGATATAGAGTTTGTAGAGTTAATTTTTGTGTTCAATCAGATGCTAGAACGTCTGGAACGGAGTTTTCAGCAAGCTTCTCGATTTAGTGGAGATGCAGCCCATGAACTGAAGACACCGCTCGCAATTTTGCAAGGCCAACTAGAACGGGCTTTGCATCAAGCAGAACCGGGTTCGGAGATGCAGCAAACTGTGAGTAATTTATTGGATGAAGTGCGCCGATTGACTGAAATTACCCGTAAACTTTTACTACTTTCCCTAGCAGATGCCGGACGTATGAGTTTAAATTGGGTTGAGGTGAATATGTCGGATCTGTTAGCTGAAATTGCCGAAGATATGGAACTTTTAGCACCTGATTTAGAAGTACAAATGGCAATTTCTCCTAGTTTATATATCAAGGGCGATCGCGATTTGCTGGTGCAGGTTTTGCAAAATCTGGTGGGTAATGCGATTAAATATAATTTGCCAGATGGTTGGCTGAGGTTACAGGCTAACTGTCATGGAAAAACAGTAATTGTGAAAATTGTCAATAGTTCTCAAGATATTTGTTTTCGCGAGCGCGATCAGATTTTCGATCGCTTCCATCGCGGCGACTCTACTCAAACCCAAAAAATCTCAGGTTCGGGATTGGGACTAAGCTTAGCACGGGAAATTGCACGGGCTCACGGCGGCGATATCAAACTAGATACTGCCATACTTGGTCAAACAGCATTCACACTCAGTTTACCTGTGGGCGATTAGCCCATTCTCGATCGTAGTCCTTTCCACAAAAGTCGAATCACTCCTGCACTTTTTTAAAGCTTATCCAATGCTAGTTGGTATTTTCTGGTTTCAAAATAGACTTGTTTGTGGTTTTGAGTGTTTCTGTTTGCACTACACCGACTCAAGATCGTTGATACCGCAACTTCTCTTCTAACATGAGTAGATAGTTGGCTCGGAACATCCTCATCTGATAATCCCGTGAATCCTTCTGTTTTAAGGTTTCCCAAGCTTCTTGTTTGCCTTTCAGACTTTTCTCTCTAGCAACGTCCATCATTTCTTGGGTAATCTGAGTAAACCCTGAATCTGACTACAAAGAAGCCCACACGCTCTGTGTACTCACTCAGTGTGGGAATATGTCACGATAGCAGTATCATAAACATTTTACCCGGAGGCAGAGACAGTGAAATTAAGAATTATTACAACCGCAGCAATAATTGCCGCGATCGGCTTTCTGGCTCCCCATCCAGTCTTGTCTCAACCAGCCACAGACGGCGGACGCAAACCTGGATTCTGGCAACCTGAAGCACAGGTTGACAATACTCGCAACATTACGCTCAGGCTATTAAACGAAACAGGATTAAACTTAGAATACGGTCAGTCTGGTGTCAGTTTATCATCCTTGCCTGTCGGAACTCAAAAAAACGTAATTGTTCGCGTCAGCAACCGCACGGGTGATCTTGCTAATATTCCGATTAATGTTAAAGGGGGAAGCACAACTTTGAAATACGACTATAGTGTTGACCGTCAGAAAAACACGGTGACAATTCGCATCACCACATCTGATGGACGCACTAGGCAAGACCGTGCAGTTTATATTGATGAGAAGGGGCGAATCTACTCTTTCTAATCTGTATACAATTCGTTTGTAGTAAGGACTTTAGTCCTTATTCGCTAAAAGCTTTAACAGAGGACTGTCGTCCTCACTACAAACTCTAGATTAGTCTCTGGGGGCGTTTCAACGCCTAGAAAGGTTTGAAAAGATGCCCTCTTGTTGCACTTTAGTCGATCGAGATAGACTGAGGCCCCGTGCTTTTACCGTTGTTGGCGGACGTCGGGCTCGGAGTGTAGGAACTTGAACCAGCTTGCTCGTCGATCCAGCTTTTAACTGGATCGTCGTTAAGGTTGAGTCGAAGTAAACCCGAAAAAAATCCGCCCGTGAATGCGATCGGCTGTTGGATCAATTCTTTGACCATTGGGATGAGTTCGTCGAGGAACATTCAAGAGTCTCCTTGTGCTGCTGGGGTTCTCATTAATTTTACCGTTTGTAACGCGATCGTGGCAGAGAAACCCGGTTAGGGATGGTGGCTGTCGCTGTTAGATCCCCGACAACTTCTGCGAAGT
>DPLL01000211.1:0-6723 GCA_003542015.1 Microcoleaceae cyanobacterium UBA9251
CTACAAGAGAATGAAACAGCCCTTGCTTCCAGGGGTTCCTCGGTTATCCAGAGGATGTGCAAACCCAGGTTAGCATCGGCGATTTTGCGACAGCAGGTGAGGAGTGGGGGATGAGGTTTACAGTCGTGTAGAATTAGGGCGAGGTGGCGTTTTTGCACTTGGCGTTTTGCTATGAGAATGTGGCGTTTGAGTTGGGCAAAATTGCTGACAGTGGGGATGTCTGTTTGACATGATATAATATTAACAAGTCAATTTCCACCACTTGAAAATTAGGAGTATTCGCCCATGCAACTCGAAGACTATTTTGACTTTCAGCGACCCGATGATATTCGGGTTAAAGGAACACGAATCGGCATTGAAACTATCCTCTATGATTTCATTCATCGCGCTCGCACTCCCGAACAAATTGCTCAAACTTATCCATCTCTTAACTTGGAACAAGTTTATGCTACTATCCTTTATTATCTGCATAATAAAGAGGCCGTTAGTAACTACATTGCTGATTGGTTGGAGTGGAGTCACCAGCAACTTAAAGCACAAGAACTTAATCCTCCACCTGGTATTGCTAGACTGCAAAAATTGAGAGCGGAACAAAAAGCTAAACAAATCAAAAATGAGTCTAAATTATCTGTTGGATGAAAATGTCGATCCTAGCTATAAAGCTGAAATCCTGACACGCAATCCCGATTTGATAATTTGGTGTGTGGGTGAACCCGAAGCTCCGAGTCGTGGAACTTTAGATCCAGAAATTCTTAAATGGTGCGAGGAATATAACTTTATCTTGGTGACGAATAATCGTAAATCCATGCCCGTGCATTTGACAGATCATTTAGCTGAAGGTCATCATATTCCCGGCATTTTCATCCTCAATTCTAAGTTGAGTATTGGACAAAATATTCGGCAATTGATTTTTATTGCTGAGGCATCTTTTGATGATGAATATCAAGATCGAATAGTTCATTTGCGAGAGATTGTTTGAATAAGTTTGTCAAGAGCGATCGCACTTCCATTGAGTAAGAAACCGGGTTTCTGAGAGATATCTTGTTTTCACCGAGAGTCTCTGAAAAGAAACCAGGTTTCTTCTCTAACATTCCTCTAACCAATTTTGAATTACTCCTAATAAATTATCCTGACTGGGGGGAAAACCGCGCAGAGGCGCTTCGAGGGGTTCATCGGTTATCCAGAGGATGTGTAAACCCAGTTTAGCATCGGCAATTTTGCGACAGCAGGTGAGGAGTGGGGGATGAGGTTTACAGTCATGGAGAATTAGGGCAAGGTGGGGTTTTTGCAGTTGTTTTTTTGCGTTGATAATCTGTTGTTTGAGTTGGGCAAAGTTGCTGACAGTGGGGATGTCTGTATCGGGGAGTGCGAGGGAGTAAATTAGGGTGCAAAGTTCTTGGTAAATAGCGCTGGTGTTTGTTTCATCGGCTAGGGATTGAATGTTAATAGGTAGGGGGTAGGTTTGGGTTAAAATATTGGGCGGTTTAATTGTTCCCATAGTTTTTGCCAAAGGTTACTTTGGGATGTTGGTGTCGAAGTTTGTATTGGTGTTATGGGTGTTGGTGATATTAGTGTTTCTTGCTGATGCAATGCTATATAAAATTCTGGATAAGACAGGTTTTCGGCACATTTCCAGAGGAGTTTGTAGGAATAGTAGAATAGATTGTAATTGCTTTTGTAAACTTCATTAGTTAGGTTGTGACTGAGAGACGCAACAACATCAATATATTGCTCCCGAGTTGTGAGCATTTCATTTATTCTGTTAGCCACCTGTCGGCAAGATGTTCTATCTTTTCCTGATTCCAAAAGACTAATCAATTCCGGTAAATTTGCTTGATTGTCAATTTCATTATCAGCACTTTCAGATGCAGGCTGATTTTTGCGGATAGCTAACTCGCTATCAGCAATTGCTTTCAAACTGTTCAATACTTGATTTTGATTAGATTGATTTTCCCTACTTCCTAGCAATCTCATTAACTCTTGCAGACCTATAGCCAATTCATTACCAGGATCTATTCTTTGCATAACATTACTGTAGTTTCTTTCTAACCAATCAGTTAATTGCTGAGTATTTCTGGTTAGTTCATTAACTCCATCGCGCTCAAATAGTTCTTGATAGAGGCTATTCATATCGGTGCGATGACGAGGATCTGGAGCTACCCAATAGTCCGAAGATCGTTGCCGTTCATTATCAGTCCTTGTTAGCAAGTAAATTAATTTTTCAAGATCTAAATCAAATTGATAAGGAAAATAATATTGCTGTAAAATATTCGCTGCTTGTCTGCGAACAGATTGATTAGTATTAGTTTCTAACAGTCCTATTAACTGCCATATTTTGCGGAGGTTATTGCTAGGAGTAATCTGCTCTAACCTTCTGTAAAAATGGCTATCAAATTCATGTTCTGACAATCCAATTAACTTCTGAATTGCAAAATAATGACCTACAAACATTTCCCGTAAACAGTCAGCTACTTGCTTGCGAATAATTTCGTTGTATTTTTCTGATAGCAACCCAATTAACGCTCGAATCACTGAGTCGTATAATTGCATTTCTCTTAATTCTCGGCTCACCTGCCTCCGTGTCCTTTCATCATTAGTGCTTTCTAACACTCTAACCAGTTTTTCAAATCGTTGTAACTGATAAGTAGGTTTGACGTTTTGTAAATTTGTAGCCACATTTATGTAAATAGGATTATTACTTGCTTCTAGCACACTAATTAGCTTATTGACCGCTAACTCATTACCCACTATAATTTCTTCTAAACAGCGAGCAATAAACCAAGGAATAGATGGATTTTTAGAATATTCTAACCCGTGAATGAAGTCGCGAATATCATGTCTATCGCTATCTGGACGTAGCTCCTTTAACAGTTGCTCAAAATACCAAGGAGTAGCTCCACCATGAATCTGTCTGAGGTTGGCTTCATCATCACCACTTTCTAACACCCGCATTAACTCAAGGATTGCCAACTCATTACTGACTGACATTTGGCCTCGACCTACCGCAATTTTCTTTAAAATGCTATTAGCATAGTGATGAATTTCCTGATATTCAGTATCTTTTGACAACCGAGTTAACTCACGAATTGCCAACTCATGTCCTACTGCTATTACCTCTAAAATCCGAGCAATATCCCAATCAATATCCTTATTATCAGGCATAACTAATAGACGAATTAGCTCCCGAATAGCAAATTCATTATCTACCGCTATTTGTTGGATAATCCGCTCTAAACGCCATTTAGATACCTGCTTTTCAGGGTGACTTAATTCATCCATTAAATCTTTGAGCGCTAACTGATAGCCAGGGTTTACCCTACTTAGAGTCTCAGTGACTTCTGTTCTAATATCTTGATTTTTACTATTGGCTAACAACCGAATTAAACTCTGAATCACTAACTTATAACCATCTGAGTCTATTTGTCCTAAAGTATAGGAAATCAACGCACGGGTATAGAGGTCGCAATCAGATTTTTGCGTCACCTTAATTAGCTCGGTACTAGCGGTTTGATTACCTGCACCTATTTCGCCCAAAGCATAAGCTACCCAACGCTTGCGCGTGTATGACTTGTAAGCACTTTGAGAGGCTTTAATTAATTCCTGAATAGCTCCCTCATTCCCCACAGCTATTTCCCGTAAAATGTTAGCTAAATTTTGACGATTAGATTCATTTTCATTGCTGGCTAATACCTCAACTAATTTACGAATCGCTAATTCATTACCTCTATCTATTTTTCCTAAATTTTCCGATACTTCTACTTGTAACCCTTCATCAAGATTTTGACTTAAAAGGTTAGTTAATTTAGTAATCGCCTTTGGTTTAGCCGTGTTGGGCAATACATCTCTAGCGGCATCTGAAATTGGCACAATAAATCTGACTCTTTTTTGATCTTGGTTCAGATAACCGAAAAGGAACTTAACAAGTTGTTCCACTATATTATCTGACCAAGTAGATTGTTTGATCTCAGCTATTCCAGTAGCAGCTAGAAAATAGGCTTGATAGCTATAAAACCCTCTATCCACCTTCGGATAATTCCAATCGCCACAACCATCATCAAAATTTACCAACTTTTCAATAAACGCCTCTTTCTTCTCCTTCTGCACATTCTCCCGCCCAAACCACAGCAAAATCACCTCTTTCCACTGCTTCTCAAAAATCCGATAAGTCCCCAACCTCGGATTATCGGGTACATGATGCAGAAAATAACCCCAATCATCTACCGCCAACGCCGCAAAATACTCCTGAAACGTCGGATGATAAAAGGCATAAACCCGCTCATCGGGATTTTCCACCGCCACCCCTACCAAATTCAACCAACCCAAATCTAAAGCCAATTTACACAAAGGTTCATCAGTTTCCCCCAAAACCTCCGTTACCAAACCTTCCCTTAACCGAAACCGAGATTCTGATTGCTCCATCCCCCGCAGAGCCAACCTTCCCAACCCTGCATTCAAATCCCGTCGCTGCTTGGATTTCGTAGGAAAAGCCTCCTGCTTCCACTCATACAGCGCCTCCACAAACTGCCCATATAGCCCCGCTTTAGTTTCCGGTAAACCCCCCTGGCGAATTTGCCAAGCGCGACACAACAGCGCCAACCGCAGGGGATTTCGCACCGTATCCCGAATCCGCTCTTTTCCATCTTGGGCTAATTCTGCCAGCAACCGCTCCCCTAACTCTGGGTGACGCGCAAACCAGCGATGAATAAATTGCCCCACCCCCTCCGGGTAGTCAAAATCGAGATTGCGATAAACATCAAACCCTTCCAGGGCATTTTTCCCCGCATCCCACACATTCTGGCGACAAGTCACCACCACCCGCGCCGAAGCAACCCAACTGCTAATCTGAGCCGCCACCGTCGCCAGGGGGTTGCCACTCCCCATTTCATCCACCCCATCCAGCAACAGCCACACTCGCCCACTGTTAAACAGCAACGCCAGCGCCTCTTCCATTTCCGGTGTTACCCGCACCGCCCCCAGAGCATCCTTGAGCCACTTTTGCAGCAGGTACTCCTCAACAGTTCGCCCCTGCAAATCTGCCAAAGACACCCAAATTGCCACATCCCGCTCTGTCTCTGCTGCTACCCATTGGGCTATTTTCTGTAATAGCGTGGTTTTCCCCGCCCCCGGTTCCCCCGTCACCGCTAACCTGCGCCCTTGACTTTTGGGACTTTGCCCCTGTTTCAGCACTTGCGCGAAAAACTCATCATTTTTATAAGTGCGGGTGACTTCTTCTGGCTGATAAAATTGGGAACCTTCCTCTGAGGAAACCTCCCCAGAGCGTTTTTCTTTCTTTACCTTTTCTACCAATCCTAGAGGCACATAAATATCATCAAGAGTATGCTCTAACCCGTCGCCAGTGGTGAGGGGATTAGTAGTGAGTTTTTGTCTTTCTGCTAATGTGTTTTGACAGACTTCGCGCCAATTAATCCCCGCTTCAATTCCCCGTAATCCTTGCCAAGTGACGGGATTTTCTGCCAGATTTTGACAAATAACAGGCAACCAAGACGCACAAGGAAAATAGTTTTCTAATCCCTGTAACTTTTCTCGCGCTTCTCTGACAGCAAGATATAAAGATTTACCACTAGAAAAGGAACTCAAGAAATCTTTTAAGAATTTTTGAGCAACTGCATCGGCTACTGGTTCCCGCATCACGATAATCTGAGGAATCTGTAACTCAGCTAAATCTCTCGCAATTCCTAACCCATCGCAGGAATTAAAAATCGCTAATTGCAATCCTCGTTCAATCGCCTTTTGTAGAGCATATTTTAATTCAGTAATCGTCAAACTTTCTTTGGAATTAATATACATTTTTCCCGTCGTACCATCGGGATTACTGCTACTATGTCCTGCAAAAAATAAAATATCCCACCCGTTTTTATCCCAAAGTTGCTCGTTGAATTTTTCCCGACTTGGTTCGTCTTCGTCGCCTAAAAACACGGTTTCAGCATCGGGTAAACTCTCCCAAAACTGCTTATCTGCATTGAGATCAAGGCGGATTCCAATTCGAGAACCGGGAGAGGAATCACCTAAAATAGCCAATATCCTCACCTTTGGTTTAGGTTTCACCGACTTATCAACCCGCTCAACTTCAGACAAGGAAAGGGCTACTTCTGCTAAACGGTAACTGTCAAATAAATCCCACAAATACCAAGGCAATCGTCGCAATAATGGATCTTCCGTCTGAATAATGACCCGCACAATATCATCGGTTTTTATCTTTNNAATACCAAGGTAGTCGCCGCAACCGGTGATTTTCCGTCTGAATAATCACCCGCACGGTGTCATCTGTCTTTAACTTTTGCTGAAACTTATCTTTAATCTGGCTAAATGTCTTTGAATTGAGCCAGTTATTTAACTCTTCTTTTAAAAGATTACTGCTTTCTATTAAATCACTATCTGAACGATTTGCGACTTGTGCTGGTGTCATTCTTCCTGACACCTTTTTGCGATATTCTGACTGCCAGTTTTCATACAATGAATCAATGGGAGAGGGAGGTAGTTGACCAGGAAGGGAGGTGTGGAAGCTCGCGCCCTCTTCCCCAATGTCCAATGTCACTGGAAAACCTAGTTCAAAGTTGCCTTCCCCAATTCTGATAACTACTAACTTTCCCATAGCTTGTATTTTGTAATCGCTGATACCCAGAAAAGGGCGCTTATATCAAACCCAGTGCCATCATAATTATAGAATGGGGCGGGCCGGAAAGCCCGCTATCCCTACAGAAT
>DPLL01000211.1:6729-6936 GCA_003542015.1 Microcoleaceae cyanobacterium UBA9251
TTGGCAAAAAACCCGGTTTCTTTTGGTGTTAACAAACTTGGGCATTTTGGTCGGTATAAATGTGAGACATATTTTTCTCCTAGCTATTTAAGCTTATTAGAAATAAGTGGGAAACTCCAAGAGTGAATGAGTTTCTTGCACTACTGAAAACAAGATAGAATTTGTATTGAATATCCAGAGGCTCTGCCTCCTAATTCTTAACCGCAG
>DPLL01000200.1 GCA_003542015.1 Microcoleaceae cyanobacterium UBA9251
AAAATCTCGCAGCGACGCACCCTACAGATTTAGCTTCTACTGCTGCTTCTGACTCGCTGGAAAAGCACCAGCTTTTACAGCCACAGTCACAGGTTTTCCGCCGCGAATCACCTCAAGCTGCATATTGCTACCCACTGTGCTTTTCTCCACAATTTGCTGTACGCTACCAGCATCGCTCACCTCTTGACCATTAATTTTCTTGATCACATCAGCAACGCTAACTCCAGCTTGGGCCGCCGGAGAATTTTTCGCAACTCCCAAAACTAACACACCTTTATCTTCAGTCAACCTCAATTTGGTGTTCGGATTTCTATTGAATTCTGCCTTGACTTCGGGAGTAATGCTCAACATCCGAACCCCCAAATAAGGATGTTCGGCTTTCCCTGTTGATACTAACTGATCGGCAATTTGTTGCGCTCGATCGATCGGAATTGCAAAGCCCAATCCTTGAGCACCTTGAATAATCGCCGTATTCATACCGATAACTTGACCACGCTGATTCAGCAATGGGCCACCGGAATTGCCGGGATTAATCGCAGCATCCGTTTGGATAAAGCTGACGCGCTTGTCGGGAACGCCCACATCAGAGCTGGAACGGCCTGTAGCGCTAATAATCCCCACAGTCACAGTATTGTCCAAACCGAGAGGATTGCCGATCGCGATCGCCCATTCTCCAGGCTGTAACTCTTCGGATTTACCCAAACTAACCACAGGCAAATTGTTAGCTTCAACCTTAACAACAGCCACATCTGTAACTGTATCTATACCTAAAACTTTGCCCACAAATTCGCGACCATCTTTCAGTTTTACCGTCACCGTATCCGCACCATCAACAACGTGAGCGTTAGTCAAAATGCGGCCGTCGGAACCAAAAACAAAACCCGAACCTGAACCCCGTTCTACTCGATTTTCCGGCTGAATCGGAGATTCTGAGCCGAAGAAGCGACGGAAAAACGGGTCTTCTAAAATATCAGGCTGTTGGCTCTTCACTGTGCGAGACGAATTAATCCGTACCACCGCCGGCCCGACTTGCTGCACTACTTTTGTCACAAAATTAGAGTCTTGAGAAGGCAGTATATTTATAGGTGCTGCTGCAATTGGCGCTGGACTTGAGGGTTCAGCTTTGATCGCATTAGAAGTTCCCGGCGCTTGGGAAGTTAGGGCGTTGCACCCAACCATTGCGGTGGAGCCCAGCAAAACTAGGGATAAACAAGCAAGTTTTTTCGGCAAAGACAAACTGCGATGATGCTGAGTTTGATTAGGCATATTTTTGGTTTCCGTAATATTGATTTGGTTCGAGTCTGAGCGGGAATTATAATTATGGTTTTTCATTTGTAATACCTACTGAATTAAGTTAGAACGAAAGGCTCTTTAAGTTAAATTGAAGCAGTTTTCAGATGTGCTTGCCAGGGGGATTTACTCTACAAGGTGGGGTAGAAACCGCGCTATCTCAAACAGATTGTTGACTTGCTTCACGCTTTAACAATCAAGACTACGGTACCTGGCCTGGATATTCCGTATTAGCCAGGAAAATTTTACACTTTTGACAACGAACAGTCCTGGACGCAGCTATTGTGTCTGTCATTCTGACGCGAAACGAAGAAACGAGCGAGATTCTTCAGTTCATAAGCTTCACTCAGGACTCAGAATGACAGAATTACGTTGAAATGCGTAAGTCCGAAATTTTATTAATCCGCAGACTCAACAGAAACTCCAGAATTGCTCTCCCTCGACTGGTTCGCCGAAATTCCCAAAGCATCAACAGTATTTTTAATAAAACCCGCCATCGGCACAGCAACCAACAAACCAACTACTCCACCCACCTTGATTCCCACCAGCAGCGAAACTAAAATCCACACGGGATTGAGACCGATAAAACTCCCCATCAGCCGAGGAGCCACCGCATTTTCAATTACTTGATCGATGACTGTAGCGACAGCCAAAACTGTCACACCCAGCCAAAAATTGTTCAGCGTTATTAGCAAACTGACAATCCAAATACTAAAAGGTGCCCCAAAGGGAATTAGAGTCATTACACCCACGCCCAAACCAAACAAAAGCCCGAAGGGAACTCGCAAAATTAAAAAAGCAACAGTCATGGAAAGTCCCATCAAACTTGCTAAAGTTGCCTGTCCAACGAAGTAGTTGTGAAAGCTTCGCGGCAGCAATGCCCGCAATTGGACACTCAGCTTGGGGGGGAACCACTTAAACAAGCCTTCCCACACTTGATCGCCATGTAATAGCAAATAGAATGTCAGAACTATTGTGAGCAGGAAGTTCAAAAGACTGTCTGCCGCACCTAAGCCAAATTTGAGGATTTCGCCACTTAGAGACTGCAATTGAGCCGAAAGTCGATCGCTCAATTGAGTAGTCAAACCACTAACATCAATGCGTAGATTACGATTTTCCGCCCATTTGTGGAACGCTTCAATCTGTTCGGTTCCAGAAACTATCCAAGTCGGCAGTCGAGTTGCAAGTTCGGTGAGTTGATTGAGCAGAATGGGAGCGAGAGTGAGGCCTAAAACCACCAGTACGAATAAAGTAACAAATAATACTGACAAAATTGCTCGATCGCGCTTCATCCCATACCTGCACAGAAAGCGGACTGGGTAATCTAGCAAAAAAGACAGCACTGTAGCGACGACCAAAACAGTAATCAGGGCGCGAAAATATTCAAAGATTAGGAGGGCTAACCAGCAGTTGAGTACCGCTAGGGGAAATAACAGTCCGTAAGTCCACCACTGCGGTAATTTAGTGAAAGGTCTCATTTAAGTTAACGGATTTAAAGCTTGAGATTTTAGAGTTGAGATTAACCCTAATGTTCGCCGATCGCCTTTCGCCATCTTATTGTGCACTTATTTATACCCACCCACTTAAAATTGCCAGTTGCCGATCGGACCAGAAGAATTTGGTTGTAGGCAGACACTGCCTGCTATTACCATATTATCTCGTTTCCGCAGGTAAGGATATATAACCTGCGGAATCATTTATTTTTTGCTGTTAGTAGTTCGCGGTTTAAGGTTGGCGATTCAAGATTTCTCCCCGTGTCTTTCTAAAGCCAATTGAATTAAACGGTCTACTAATTCGGGGAAAGAAATGCCCGAAGCAGCCCAAAGTTGGGGATACATACTGGTAGCAGTGAATCCGGGAAAAGTGTTAATTTCATTAATCAAAACCTCCCCTGTAGATTCAACATAAAAAAAGTCTACTCGCCCTAGACCGGCTCCATCTATGGCTAAAAATGCTTGCAGTGCCATTTCTTGAATTTTTGAGATTATGGCACTACTAACTTTTGCCGGAATTGACAAATCTGCTTGCCCTTGAGTATACTTAGTTTCGTAGTCGTAGAAATCGCTATTAAAACTAATTTCTCCCACCGTGGAAGCTTGGGGATTGTCATTACCCAAAACAGCACATTCTAATTCTCTAGCTATCACACCCGCTTCCACAATTATCCGGCGATCGTAACTAGCGGCGCTGTCGAGAGCAGCTTCTAATTCAGCGCGCGATCGCACTTTAGAAATTCCCACAGACGAACCCAAATTCGCAGGTTTCACAAAGCAAGGATAACCCAAAGATTCCTCAATTTTGTCGCACAGTTTCGGAAAAACACAAGGATTAGACCAGATATCAGAACGATTAACAGCGATGTATTTGACCTGCGGCAAACCTGCGTGAGAAAAAGCCATTTTCATCGCAATTTTATCCATTCCCATCGCCGAACCCAAAACCCCAGAACCGACAAAAGGAATTTGCATTAATTTCAGCAACCCTTGTACCGTACCATCTTCGCCGTTCGGGCCGTGCAAAACTGGGAACCAAACATCTACTGCATTAAAACTAGGAAACTCTCTAGATGTGGAAGAGTCATCTTGTCCTACTTGTTGCTCTATTTCCAGAAGTTTTCCGGTGGACAAGACTTGTTGAGGTAATGTTCCCGACAACCAGCGACCGTCTTTTTGGATATAGAATGGGTGAACCTCGTATTTGCTGGCGTTATCGTCAGAAGCGAGGGCTCCCGCGATCGCCCTAGCCGAACTAATAGAGACTTCGTGTTCCCCCGATCGCCCGCCGAACAACAGCCCTATCCGTATTTTTGTCATTTTTTCCCTACTCCTAGCACTTCTTGACAAATATACACGGAGAGAGCGCAACTAACGCACAGACGAACCGCTTTAAAAATACTTATCCCCTCCCATCCACTCTTCCTCTGTGTCCTCTGCGCTCTCTGCGGTAAAAAAAAATACATTTTGTTAGAAGAGTTCACCAATTTTCCACCATTTCCCCAGTCAAACTGAAAGCGCGAATATCAGTAATTTTAACCCGCACTATTTGACCCACCAATTCAGAAATATCGCCCTTAAAAAAAGTAAGACGATTGCCGCGAGTGCGCCCCATAACCTGAGTTGAATCTTTGAGATTTTGGACTTCCACCAAAACCTCTTCAACACGTCCGAAATAGCGCTGCGATCGTTCCATAGCAGTTGTTGTCACCACATGATTGATCCGTTGTAGGCGATCGGCCTTCACCTCCTCACTCAACTGATTATCCCACAAAGCAGCCGGCGTTCCAGGGCGTGGCGAATAAGCCGCCGTATTCACCAAATCGAAACCAACATCTTCGATTAATTTTAAAGTCTTCTCAAACTGCGCCTCCGTCTCCCCAGGAAAACCGACAATCGCATCAGCAGTAATCGAAGCATCCGGCATATAACGGCGAATTGTATCAATAATCCGCAAGTATTTCTCCTGAGTATAGCCCCGCGACATCGCCTTCAAAATATCATTATCGCCAGACTGAAAAGGAATATGAAAATGTTCACAAACCTGCGGCAATTCAGCACAAGCCTTAATTAACCGTTCCGTAAAATAGCGCGGGTGGCTAGTAGCAAATCTCAGGCGATCGACCCCAGGAACATCCCTCACAAAATAAAGCAAATCCGTCAAAGTATGCTGGTTACTACCATCAGATTTAGTCCCCGGTAAATCGCGTCCATAAGCATCAATATTTTGCCCCAACAAAGTTACTTCCTTGTAACCTTGACGGCCCAACTCCTCCATTTCCGCGCGAATTGCCTCCGGCATTCGCGACTGTTCCACCCCACGAACATTCGGCACAACACAATAAGTACAGCGTTCATTGCAGCCATAAATTACATTCACCCAAGCCGTCACCTGACTATCGCGGCGAGGCTTAGTAATATCCTCCATAATCTCAACAGCTTCAGTCGCCACAACTTGATTTCCCTGAAAAACTTGTTCCAGCAAATCTTCAAGCCGATTAGCGTGTTGCGGCCCCATTACCAAGTCCAATTCCGGCACACGTCGCAGCAGTGCTTCACCTTCTTGCTGAGCCACGCATCCTGCTACAATTAGAGTTAAACCCGGTTCTTTGCGCTTGCGGTGAGCCTGTCTTCCCAGGTTAGAATAAACTCTTTGTTCAGCATTGTCTCGAATAGTACAAGTATTGTAGAGAATTAAGCTAGCTTCGTTGGGGTCTTCCGAGAACTCAAAGCCCATATTTTCCAGAATGCCGGCCATCCGTTCGGAGTCGGCTTTGTTCATCTGGCATCCGAAAGTGGTAATGTGATAGCGGCGGGGTTTAACAGTCATGGCGAATTGCAGTCAAATAAAAAATAGGACTTACGCATTTCAACGTAATTATGTCATTCTGAGTGAAACGAAGAATCTCAAACCCTTGCAACATCGTCGATAGTGCGTAAGTCATGAAAAATCTAAGTTTTCAACCTGAACAAGTTATTATAACACTTTTTTGTAAAACGAGGGAAGTCTGGGAATTGGGAATCCCATACTTCACTTCATTAGAGAATTCTTATCTAAAAACTGTAAAATTGTTTGAGCAATACCTTTCGATGCTAAATAAGGAACCCCATTTCCTACAGTTTTAAACATATTAGTTAATGTCATATTTTCTGGGAGTGCAAACTTTTTAGGAATAGACTGAATAGCCAGGGTTTCTGCAACAGAAAGCCTGCGGATTTTGTAAGGGTGCAAGTGAACTTCATTATTGCCATAACAAGCAGTTGGGGAATAACGCCACCTGTGCAAACGCTTGTAAGATTTTTTAGAATCATCTCCTTCATCGACAGCAGCAAACCTTTTAATCCCCGCTCTTGGTTGAAAATAATGTTCAGCATTGGGATGGTTTAACACATCATTTTTTTGGAACCAAAACTGTACTGTTAACTCTTTGGGAATGCCATCAGGGCAAGGCAACAAACTATCGCAGGCAAACGCATCATTCTCAGGCCAAGGATTAGAAAAAACTTCGGATTTGGGATATAAAATCTGACTTGACCAAGGAAATACACCTTCAGGCAACATTGGGCTGTTTTTATCTAAAGAAATGCCCATATCTTTAACAAGATTTTTTCGGAAACCGATTAAAATAATCCGATCTCTATCTTGCGGCACACCGTATTCGATCGCATTAATTAAACGTTCCACAAATATATATCCCGCCTCAGCCAACTTGTTTTTAATTTCGTCATAAAAAGATTTATGTTTTTTGGTTCTCCACAAACCTTTGACATTTTCAAATAAGAAGAAATCCGGCTGCTGTTGGCAAATCAATTCAATATAGGAAGCTGAAAGTTTGCCTTTATCTCCTTCCCCACCTCGGTTTTTGCCGCCAACTGAAAAGTCAGGACAAGGCGGGCCCGCAATAAATCCAATAATCTCGTGTTTCTTGCGAGCATCTTCCATCAATTCCCGCAAATGAAGTGCTGGTTTTCCCTCTACAAGTCGAGTCACATCTGCTGCTTCTCCTTCGCGTCCGTATTCTGGCTGTGGTAAGTTTAGACATTGCCGAGAGTGACGATATGCTTGGATGAATGGCGAGAAAATTTCATTTACATAAACTATATTAAAGCCGATAGATTCAAAACCCAAATCGAGGAAGCCTGAACCTGAAAAAAAAGAAAATATACAGGGGATTGGGTGTGGGGAATTGGGCATGGGGAATTTGTTGTTTGTTATTTGTTATTTGTTATTTGTTATTTGTTATTTGTTATTTATCCTGATTCCTTTATTCTTACAACCATTGGCCGCCTCGGAAACGCCAGTAGGGAAACAATATTCGCATTAGTGTTTGCGATGCCAGATAAATTGCCAGCCATACTAAACTGTAATGCAGCGCAAAAGATCCCAAGTCAAACTCTGACTGCGGTATTCCGGGTAAACCGACTCTTTCTATCAATAATACCACAAAAAGTGCTTCCCAAATTCCAGCGAGCAATTGAAATGCGCCGGGCCAATCTCGATCCCAGCGGAATTGCTGTATGTAGATATATAAGGCATCCCAGCCGATGCCAAAAATCGCTATATACCCTAAAATCCAGAAAAAGATTGAGCCGGATTTAGAAGTGATTAAACCTAGAAAAAATGGTAGTGTTACTAAAACGCCTACTGTTGCAAATAACAATATTCGAGTTTGCCAGCGACCAAATAAGGTGGGAGTCATTCGATTTTAGATTTTAGATTTTGGATTTTAGATTGAATGGAATTTTAGATGTTGGATTTTGGATTGAATGGGAAATGGTCTTGTTTTTAATCAACCTGGAGATAGATTTAAAATCCACTTTAACCACTGTACTAGCGATCGCCAAACACTCAATTTGCGGATACCAGTAGCTTTGGCTTTGGCCAGACTCTCAACCGATCGCAAGCCTGCATATTGTAAGCCCAAAAAACTGTCCACCGGCGCATAAGGCCCACCCAAAGTAATCGCCCCCGCAGCGTACACCCGCCCCTCTCGCCCTTCCCCGTTGCTGGGAGAGTTTCGCATTTCTAGCAGTTCAAAATCATTGTTAACGCTGAAGCGTCCCAAACCGTTGAGGGTAAGATTGTATTGAACTACCAAATCATCGAGTAGGGGACTGGTTTTCACCTTAGCGTCCAAACCGGTAGCGTCAATGATAAAGTCAGCTTTCAACTTAATTTGCCCTTTCAACTCTTTCTCTCGAATATAAGTCACCGTGCGGTTTTGACTGTCGCGCTCGACTCGCTCGACTTCCCCGAAAGTAATCTGATACCATCCCTGACTCAAGCCTTCTTTGACAATGCGCCGCCAGTCGCTGCGGTTGGCGGTAGTGGTGCCGCCCCAGTCTGTGAGTAACTGCGGGCGAAATTCTAGGGGGGCTTTTTCCAAAACTGCGCGCAATTCCCCGCCCCAGCAAGCTTTTGGCCAGTTGAACGGTTGAAATTCGTAGTGATTTTCGACGCTGCGCTGGGCGAGGTTAAATTTGTTGCCCTGGGGTTTGGGCGATCGCATCAAATGCAATACTTGAATGTTAGGGTTTTGCTGTCTGGCTTCGTAAATTCGCTGCACCACCCGCGAAGCTACAATTCCCCGCCCTCGTAACAATACGGTGCCGCCGTTGGCTTCCAACTTTTGGTAAACGCTGTCGTGGCTTTCGTAAGCATTGACAACGGACTGAAAATCCTGGGTTGTTTCGCGGTAGGCTTGCAAGTCTGGCAAAAATTGAATGGCGGGATAGCCGGTGGCTATATGCAGGTATTTCGCGATCAAAAAAGCGTGGTCTCGATGGTCGGCATTCGATCGAGAATAAGCGATCGCGTACCTGCCGTCATCTGTTTTGCGAATTCCCCGCACTCTACCGTAGCGAAACATCTCTTTCCACCCAATACGGAGAGTTTCCCTGTCAATAGAATCAAAAACCTTCCCGGCGCGGGGCGTATAAGTTTCGGCAAAAGTGGGCTCGGCAAACACCTGCCACATCAATTTTAGCGACTCCCCCAACCGACCTTTCAGCAATTCCTGCCCAGCTTCCCGCACAGCATAGGGAGGCCACCCCCAAATGTTGTCTGGACACGAGTCAGAATTCGATCGTAGCCGTTCGTGCAGGGGAATTTGAGAATTTAGGCATAACCGACGGTAGCGGGCGTAAGGCTGATTTTCCATGCCCAAAACCGCAATTCGATCGGCCTTCACCCCGCAAATTCTCAGCAAATCAACCCAAATAAAGCTGCCCAAACCGCCGCCAATTGCTGTCCAATCAATTTCTGCAACGGGTATTCCCATAGATAGGAGCGATCGCATTGTCACCTCTGAAGCTTGCATAAATGCGATCGGCGGAAACTCGCCTTGATTAGCGGTTTGAGAAGGTGGCGACACCAAAGACTGGAGAATCGCGGGATCGGGGAGATTTGTCTGGGGGTTGAAGAAAATGTGAGAATTTACAGATTGGGTTGCTGTGGAATTCACAGCAACAGAAATGCCGATCGCGTAGGGCCCAATTTGCAGCATATCCCCATTTGCCAGCACGCACCGAGTTTGGCGAACACCGTTGACAAAAGTACCATTGCGGCTGCCCATGTCAGTGACTACGATACTGTCGCCTTCGGAGGTCATCACCGCGTGGAAGCGAGAAACTTGACTGCTGTTGAGGGCAATTCGAGAAACTCGTTCTCCGTTGATGGTGGGGGGCATATTCCCAAACATTCGTCCCAAAGCGATGGGCAAGTCTAAGATCGGGGATCGGCAATCCCCCGTAGCTGTATCATTCCAAGTGAGTCGTAGGCGCAAGGGTTTAGGATTCATTTTCAGTTGACATACTCACCGTGAATGGAGCAGCGGTGATTCTTGACGCTTCATCGACTGATGCTACCGAAGTAGTCTTACTCTGTCTCTGCGTCCGTTTAGAGTCTCCCAATGCC
>DPLL01000468.1:0-21645 GCA_003542015.1 Microcoleaceae cyanobacterium UBA9251
GAAGTAATCGCAGAAATCTTCGCACTTATCTACCCAACCGTAAGGCAAATCTGCCGCAACTCCGCCAATGCGGAAATAGTTATTATTCACCATGCGATAACCTGTGGCTGCTTCCCATAAATCGAGAATCGGTTCGCGATCGCGCATAGTATAGAAAAATGGAGTTTGGGCTCCCACGTCCGCCAAAAACGGCCCTACCCACATCAAGTGGTTAGCAATCCGGTTCAATTCCAGCATAATTACCCGAATATAACTGGCCCGTTTGGGGACAGCAATATTCGCCAATTTTTCCGGTGCATTGACTGTCACCGCTTCGTTAAACATCCCCGCAGCGTAGTCCCAGCGGCTCACGTAGGGCACGTACATCACGTTTGTGCGATTTTCGGCAATTTTTTCCATCCCACGGTGCAGATAGCCTAAAACAGGCTCGCAGTCAACTACGTCTTCGCCGTCTAGGGTGACGATTAACCGAAGTACCCCGTGCATGGATGGGTGGTGCGGCCCCATGTTCAGCACCATCGGTTCGGTTCTAGTCTCAATTCTTGACATAGTTAAATGAATTAATGATTACTGACTATTGTTGATTTTTGTTTCGCTTTTATAGATTTTGACACTCTCAGGTCTTTCATACGCTGAGATTCTGCGGACAGAACTAGGCTTGGGTAATACCCAAAGTCTAACTCTCGCTACGGTCGTCAAACAACGTCTACCCAGTTGGTTTAAGTCTATACCTAACTTACTGGCTACTTTTCTCAGAATGTTGGCAGCACCATTTAAGTCTGCATTCACTACAGTACCATTAGCTGACCGATACAAGCCACGTTCAATCCGCTTTCCAGACGCTTTCCACCCAGATGGTTTTTCACCATATTTGGGTAGGGAGTCTCCATCCAGAAAACTAGCTTTCGATGTATACGCTTCTTCGGTTTCAACAAACCTGATGCCGTGCAAATCGCACAGTTCTTTTAACCTATTTTTCAGCTTACCTAAAGGCATTTGAACAAACTTTTGATTATTCACTTTGCCTAGATTACTATTAGACTTGAAACCTTCATTCCACCCAACTATCAGTGTGCCAATTCCAAATTTTAGACAATGGTTGACAATTAACAAAGCAGATTTGTTAACACCGTCACGCATTTGGTGATTGCGTTTACGGGTTACACGTTCTAACCAATTGTCCCAATAACCCTCAGATTTTCCTTCTTTTCTAGTTGCTACTTTCTTGTTCCACAATTGATTCATCGCTTTCATCGCACGAGCATCAATCAAGAAGGAATTTCCTAATGTATCGACACAAGCTGCTAGATTGTCAGCAGTCCCCAAGTCAATTGATAACGCTTGATTAATGTCCAGATTATGTTGTTCTTTTTCGACTTCGTAGGACATTTCCAGGTAAAAAGCACCATTCTTAGGAAGAATCGTAAACTCTTTAACCTTGGAAAAATCAAGATTTGATGGCATGGGTAGAAAGAATTCAGGAATTCCCAACCATCGCCTCACTGTTAAACCCAAGGAAAATTTTAACTGATTTCCAACAAGTTTAGGTCTTAATCCTCCAGAATTTGGATAAGCTACTTTGAACAGCTTAGACCCTTTCAGATATCCCGGTGGCTTGGGCTTAAAATGCAATTGACCTTTCATGTACAAATCTCTTAATTCTTTAAAAGATTTGAAGGCTTCTGTGACTGACATCAATGTTTGCTGCATTGGTGTTGATGGCAACGATTTAGCAACCAGTGATTTTGACACTGACGATTCAACAGACAAGTCAAATTTTCCAGTCAACAGTTTTTCTGTCTTAAAAAAAGTCTGACGAGCCAAATAAATACCACTGTTATACAGTTTACCAGATTGTTGGCAGAGATACTCCAACAATGCTTGAACTTCTTTGGTTGGAGACAGCAATACTTGCTGAACTCCCATAATTCTTTGGGTTTTATTCACCTCTGCTTTCCTGAAGATTGGTTGATCTTTTTAGCTTAAACGATTATAGTGGATACGTCAAATAGAAGACATACACTATTCGGCTAAGAAAGAAAGAACACGGGGACTGAAGTCCCCCTTAGAGCTTCCCTAGGAAGGACTAAAGTCTCGCTTGTTTCCCGGATCCCATATTATTATGAAGGATATTGAGCTCTCTGAGAAGGACACCCCTGGATTAGATGTCAGTGTTGACACCTATCACGTTCCAGTTTTGGGTCAAGAGTTAATTGCAGGTTTAGCCGTCCGTCCAGGCGGCCGCTATTTGGACGCGACATTAGGAGGCGGCGGACATACTGGTTTGATTTTAGCGGCGGCGGCTGATGTTACAGTGGTGGCGATCGACCGCGATGAACAAGCCATCCGTTTTTGCCAAACCCGATTTGCTAACGCTCCCGTCGAGTTTTGGCACGGCAATTTTGCTGAATATCAGTCTCAAGATGCCACATTTGATGGTATCATAGCCGACTTAGGCGTTAGCTCGGCTCAGTTCGATACACCGGAACGTGGCTTTAGTTTTCGCCATCCAGCTAAGTTAGATATGCGTATGAACCAGCAGCAATCTTTGACGGCCCAAGAGATTATCAATCACTGGGGCGAAGTTAAACTAGCGGATATCATTTATAAGTACGGCGAGGAACGATTGTCGCGGCGCATCGCGAGGCGGATTGTGCAAGGGCGTCCCTTTGAAAGTACCACAGAACTCGCAGGCGCGATCGCCAGCACCTTCCCACCCAAGCAGCGCAATGGTAGAATCCATCCAGCCACTCGTACTTTCCAAGCACTAAGGATAGCTGTCAACTCCGAACTGGCTTCTCTAGAAACTTTCCTCAACCAAGCGCCAAGGTGGTTAAAACCCGGTGGGAGGCTCGGAATTATTACTTTTCACAGTCTGGAAGACAGACCGGTTAAGCACCAACTCAGAGGGATGGAGTGTTTGCGCGTACTGACAAAAAAGCCGATTATTGCACAATCGGAAGAATTAAGTAGAAATCCCCGCGCTCGTTCTGCTAAGCTCAGACTGGCAGAAAAATTAATTTGATTCGGCCCGGCGATCGCGATCGCGAGTTGCAAGGTTTGAGGTGGTAACAGCGATGCACGCTCGCGTAGCCGCGTCCCACCGCAAGTGCATTACAAAAGTACACTCCTATCAAGCAACTCCGGTGTCATGCTAAAGAAAGATTCACGGCGGTGGTCACGCTCGCTTATTCGAATGTGTTTCAACCGCTCGTGCGATGCCCTTCCTCGTAGTCGAAGGGTCGTTTACCTCTCAGGTCTTTAGACACTGAGTTTCCCACTTAACGAGAGTTTTTATGAGTCGGGGAGATGGAAGCAAGCTGAAACTAATGGTAGTCGATGACGAACCCGACAACTTGGATTTGCTGTACCGGACGTTTCGACGCGACTTTCAAGTTTATAAAGCAGATAGCGCCCTCAGTGCCCTTCAAGTTCTAGACGAACAGGGCGAGATGGCGGTGATTATATCTGACCAGCGGATGCCTGAAATGAATGGCACTGAATTTTTGGGCAAAACAGTCGAGCGCTTTCCNNTACAAATACTACAGGCAGCGGAACGTCGCACTGCGCCGCGCTTTACGCAAAGAATCTCTGTTCAATGAGGTGATGAGCGTGATTCGCGGGTCGCTGGATTACTCTAGTATGGTACAAACTATTGTCCAAACCGTAGGTCAAACTTTTGAGGCCAGCTATTGTATGCTACGGCCGGTAGAGGGCTCACGCTTATTGCCGAGCACTTTCCCCTACCAATCCCAAACAGCAGAAACCAGCAGCTTTTCTTTTAATGAAGATTTGCTGATTCAAGCCGTAGCCAGCAGCCAAACTCAACTGCAAAGCGGCAGTAAAAATGACGGTAACTCGGTTGAGATTGCGGTGCCACTGACTTACCAGCAAGAGATTCTGGCGGTACTTGCACTGTGCCAAGTTGGCAACAGCAATACTTGGTCGGCGGAAGATATAGAGTTAATCGAAGGTGTAGCTGCTCAAGCTGCCCTCGCTCTCTCCCAAGCTAAACTCTACCAGCGGACTCTGGATTTAGCCCAGCAGATGCAAAATGAGTTGGAGGTGGCTCGCCAAATCCAAACTAATTTGCTGCGCCAAAGTTGGCCGGATTTTGAAACGGTCAGAGTCCAAGCTTGCTGCTATCCCGCACGGGAAGTTGGTGGCGACTTTTTTGAGGTCTACGTCCACTCCCAAGGGGATATTTGGATCGCGGTGGGAGATGTTTCTGGTAAGGGTGTTCCGGCTGCTCTATTTATGGCTAGTGCCATTTCGGTAATGCGACGGGAACTCAGTGTAGAAATTTCTCCCGAACCAAGCCAAGTCATGCTGAACATGAATAGCAGTATGTCTGATGACTTAATTGGTAACAACCATTTTATTACAATGGTTGTGGCTCGTTACACGCCGTCAACGGGACACCTGGCTTTTGCCAATGCTGGTCACATCTATCCGATAGTTTGGTCTCACTCGGAGGTGAAAGCTCAAGCCGCTGGCGGTGCCACACCAGTAGAACCCAATTTCCTTAAAGCTCGTGGCATTCCCTTGGGGATACTGCCAGTGTGGAAGGGAAAATCGGGTACGATCGAACTAAAATCAGGAGATGTATTTCTGCTGACGAGTGATGGGATTACTGAGGCGACTGTCACTAATCAGGCGATCGCAGGGGGTCAACAAACCCGTTCTATGTTACAACAGGAAGGGTTGTGGCAACTCCTGATTGAGGAGCCTGGTTCGTTAAACTTGGACAACTTATTGGCTCACATCCGAGCTGATAATCCAGTGCAGGAAGATGACCAAACCATACTCTCTCTGGAGGTTCTCTGAATCTGTCAAGAACCCCCCAACTAGAAGTCTGGGGCTTCTGGCCTAAAAAACTGAAGCCCTAAGTTGACCCCCCTCAGTTGAGCATCTCCCCTGTAGCATCAAATATTCATGCCGAATAAATTCGGCACCGCGTGTTTCATCCCTGGTCGGAAGACACAGGGTTTCCAAACTTACAGGATTTTTTATGAATACTGAGCTTCATGTGCCAAGCGACTTGCGGTTTTTAACAATTGTTGAAAATTGGTTGCTTAGCAGTTTAGAAGTTGAACTAGGAGAGCACGTCGATTGGCCTCGTCAGTCGAATCGTTTGCGTTTGGTGTTAGCAGAAGCCTATTCTAACGTGATCCGCCACGCTCACAGAGATCAACCTAATTTACCCGTGTTAATTCGTTTGAAATTAAAAGATCGGGACATTGGTTTAGAAATTTGGGATTACGGTAAAGGTTACGAAATGGATACTTACAGTCCCCCGCGACCGGAAGCTAAACAGGAAAGTGGCTATGGCTGGCTGATTATGAGCAGACTTATGGATCGGGTAGACTACAGTTTGCAAATAGATGGTCGTAACTGTCTGACGTTGGAAGCGAGTTTACCTGAAAAAATTAATTAGTCTAATTAGTCATTAGTCAGAAGTCATTAGTCATTAGTCATTAGTTATTAGTCATTAGTCATTAGTCATTAGTCATTAGTCATTAGCGGTGCCCGATCGCGTAGTCGAAGGGTCAGAAGTCATTAGTCATTAGTCATTAGTCATTAGTTGTTAATTAGTTGTTATTGGTTATTTGTTTATGGTAGCAACTAACCACTAACAACTGACTCCTGACTTCTGACTCCGGCTTTCTAGATCAGTGATGAAAGCAACTAAAGAGAGTTATTGGCAATCAACTTTTTGACAATCCAGCAATTTGGTCAAATAGACATCTCGAACAAAATCAAAGATTGCATAGGAGTCTGAACTCAGAGCCCAAGGGATGGTGCAGCATTTTGGCATAAAAGATCCGGTTTTCAACATCAATTATCGCCCAGTTGTCTAAGTCCTAAAGATCTCTGTAGAGTAGCTTAAACATTCCTCTGGCGAGTGGGGGACTTTTCAGGGTCGATTCATATCAATTCCTGTTGCACCGTCAGGTGATGTTGACTGTTGGCTGTTGGCTGTTGGCTGTTGGCTGTTGATGGTTTGAACAATACCNNACAATACCGATGCAACGGTCAACTATATTATATCGTTGACCGTTGTATCGGAATGATTTAACCCCAGAGAACACAGAGGACACAGAGGGAGAGAATAGAGATCTGAATAATTCCGATGAAGAGAGGATTTGATATCAATTCCGGTTGCACTCTTGGAGATGATTGTTGACAGTTAACAGTTAACAGTTAACTCAAATTTACTATTCCGATGAAGAGAGGATTTGATATCAAGATCAAACCCAGACACTTTTGGGTATCTGGGTTTCTGTAGGGTCCTGTTGACTAATAGAACTGGAGTTTCTATTTGCGGATCAAGTTTAGCAATTCTTTGGGAGATGCCAACAAGTCGATCGCCACAAAGAAAATTTGACCTTGGGGATCAAGCAAGAAACGCCACGCAATGTTCATACCCACATTCGAGCCAAACCAAGGAGTTTCGACTTTACCTGTCACTTTCACTTGGCGGTAGCCATCTTCTGCGGGTTCCGATACACCTTGCTGTGGCATCATTTTGAGTCCGACACACTCTTCCCGCATATAGTTGAGGATGGCTTCGCGACCCACAATCGGCTTTTGGAACGGCGGTTGGAGAGCACCTTCTTCGGCAAATAAACCAACAGCAGGGGTAAAGTCGAAGGCGTTCATGTTGTCAATGTAGCTAAGCACAGTCTGCTCGCTGATGCCTTCAATCTGGGTTTTAACGCGCTGTTCAGGAGCGGTTGGAGTGCTGCGAGGGGCTGAGCGTTTGCCGTATTCTTGGCTGAAATCTGGGTCATAGCCCATGTGAACTACGGTGTTACGCAGTACGGTAATTTGCTGACCGGGATCGAGTTTTTTGATGGTTTCAAGGACTGCGGTGGCTTCGGGAGACATTTGATAGCCAGCGGGAATCGGAGCGACAAGGCCTTGTTTCATCAATTGTCCTAGTTCGTACCAGAAACCGAGTTTGGTGTTGACGCGCAAGGATGTGTAGATGCGGCCGATTGTCGTGTCAGCGTTGCTAGCCAGGTCAAACATGGTTTTGCTTTGAGCTGCCGCCGACATTTGCTTAATTTCAGTAAGTATGCCTTCGACAAGGGCCATGCTGGCTACTCCGGGGGCGGCTGCGGTAATGGAAATGCCCATTTCGGTGTATGCATACCACAGCAAGGCTAGTTGGTCTTCAACACTGAGTTTGTAGAATGCTTCGGTGGTAGCCGGAACAACGCTAGCAATCTCGGTGTTGGAGAAAATAGATTGAGCCGATTGAATACTAACTGCCATGTGTATTTTGTGAGATTCGCGATTTTACTGAGGTACGGTCATTGGCGAACCTGGATCTCCCTTGATTAAAAGTATGTAACATTTTGTTAACAATTGCCCATATAAATTACATATAGCTGAGTTACAAAAATATAATCAATNNAAAATTGTCAATACTAACTTAAATATTTGCCCGGAGTCAAATGAAAGCACCAATTAGCAGTATTTTGGTGAAGCAAAAATCCCTAGAATTGGGATTTCACAAGGTTGGGATAGCTTTGGTAGGCTGCGGCACTGACGAGGAAGCACAAAGGTTACAGAGGTGGCTAGACAAGGGTTATCAGGCGGATATGGGATGGATGGCTAACCCGAAACGTCAGGATATTCGTGCTTCTATGTCAGAGGTGAAGTCCTTAATATGTGTCGCCATCAATTACTATACGCCTCACCAACGTCCCGAAAGCCCCGAATATGCCAAAATCTCTCGCTACGGTTGGGGACGGGATTATCATAAAATTCTGCACAAAAAACTGAAGGTTTTGGCGGATTGGGTGCGATCGCAAGGCGAGGGCATCGAAGCGCGGTATTATGCTGATACGGGCCCAATTCAGGATAAGGTGTGGGCGCAGCGGGCGGGGATTGGCTGGATTGCTAAAAATGGCAATGTAATTTCGCGGGAATACGGTTCTTGGGTGTTTTTGGGGGAAGTTTTGACGAATTTGGAGTTGGTACCAGATTCAGGGCATACTCAACATTGCGGTACTTGTACTCGCTGTATTGATGCCTGTCCGACGGGGGCGATTACTGAGCCTTTTGTCGTTAATGCCGATCAATGTATAGCGTATCATACGATCGAGAATCGAGCCGAAAAATTGCCAGACGAAATCGCATCTAATTTACAAGGTTGGGTAGCAGGTTGCGACATTTGTCAAGATGTTTGTCCTTGGAATCAGCGTTTTGCCAAACCAACTGATGTGGCGGAATTTGAGCCTTATCCTGAAAATATAGCGCCGACACTTGCAGAATTGGCAGCAATTTCCGATGAAGAGTGGAATCGCAGATTTACAGCTTCCGCATTGCGGCGAATTAAACCAGAAATGCTGCGGCGAAATGCGAGGGGAAATCAAATTAATAGTCATTAGTTATTGGTTATTGGTTATTGGTTATTTGTTTGTACTAAGGACTTTAGTCCTTATTCATGAACAGCCGAAAGAAAGGACTGAAGTCCTCACTACAAACTTTTCTAGTCCTGGACGCAAAAAACCCGGTTTCTGACAAAAATCGTCGCTTTTTCCCTTGAAATGTTGACGCAGAAACCGGGTTGAAGGCCCCCCGTGCGTCCGGGACTGTTTTATTTTTTGCGTTGACAAGCAAGAGGTCATGGATAATATAGGAGTGATTCCCCGATTCCTGATTTTTTTTGACTCAATGCTCAAAGTAATTATTTTTGATTTTGACGGTACGTTAGCAGATACAATAGATGTTCTTCTGAGCATAACCAATCGTTTGTCAGTAGAATTCGGCTTTAAGTCTGCCACAAAAGAGGAATTGGCTCAACTTAGCAATTTAACTGCTTGGCAAATCTTGAAGTATTCTGGCATTTCTATTTTCAAATTACCGCTGCTAATTAGAAAGTTGAAAGCAGAGTTACGGAGTGAAATTCCCAATATTCATTTATTCCCTGGGATTAAAGAAGTTTTACTGGAATTAAAAAATAGCGGTTTTCAACTGGGTATTATCACCTCTAACTCTAGAGAAAATGTTGTGGTTTCCATGAAAAAAAACGGTTTAGAAGATACCTTTGATTTTATTGACTCCGGCACAACTTTTGGGAAACATAAAGTAATTAACCGGTGGTTGAAAAAACAGAAGATCAATCCCGATCAAGTCGTTTATGTGGGAGATGAAATTAGAGATATAGACGCGGCTAAAAAAACTCGAATTAAGGTAATTGCTGTAGGTTGGGGTTTTAATTCTCAGGAAACTTTGGCGGCACACAATCCCGATTTTTTGATTGAACAACCCCAGGAATTAATAGAAGTTATCCATAATCTGAATGAATTGTAATGTTGTTTTATGTAATGTTACGAAACGTTAAGTAGTAAAAACTTTGTGGGCGATCGGTTGAAAATATCGATCGATGCTGATATAAATAATAGCAAGATTCCTTTCATTCACCAAATAGGAACACCCCTATGTCAGCATTTGAGACTTTCTTGACTTTTAGCTTGGCTTCAATCTTCGCGGTAGCAACTTTAGCAACTTGGTTGCGCTTGACAAGCCCTCCTTCTACTGCTAAACGCCATTAGAAATTGTAGCTCAGTCGGGCAACCCCCCAGCCCCCCAAGGGGGGATAGCCCTACAAAAAAGTGTTAACTAAATCGCCGTAAGTCCCCCACTGAACCTGTACTCAGGTTAGTGACGGGATATAAGGCTGGCAATGACGAAACCATCTCCGACCAATGGCGAAGCCGAGAGAGAGATGTTTGAGGAATTGCCCAAATATTTGCGAAATCACGTTACTGCGATGTGTATATAATAGTAACAGGTCGATATTTGGGAGAAGTTTAATGAGGCGACAAGCAGTAAAAGTCAGGTTGTACCCTACCGACGAGCAAGTTCAAGTGTTGGCTCAGCATTTTGGATGTGCGCGTTGGTGGTGGAATTATGGGCTAAATCAATGTATCGAAACCTATAAGGCAACGGGCAAAGGCTTGTCTCAGTCTGGGCTAAATTCTTTATTGCCAGCACTCAAAAAAGACAAAGAAACCGAATGGCTAGGAGAATGCTATTCGCAGGTTTTACAATCTGTGAGTCTCAACCTTAGCCGTGCCTATCAAAACTTTTTTGATGGTAGGGCAAAGTATCCAAAATTAAAATCAAAACATCACCGCCAATCGATTCAATACCCACAGAAAGTAAAACAGGTTGATGATTGCTTGAAGTTCCCCGGTAAATTGGGTGTCGTCAAAGCAAAAATACATCGACCGCTTGATGGGACAATCAAAACCATAAATGTTAGTAAATGCCCATCCGGTAAATACTATGCTTCTGTTTTGATGGAATATAAAGGCGATTATCCAGCATCAAGCAATGATGGCAAAGTTGTGGGAATTGATTTAGGAATCAAGGATTTTGCAATTACCTATGATGGCGAGAAAGTATCCAAATACCCAAATCCAAGACACCTATCTAAATACGAGAAAAAACTTGCCGTAAAACAACGCATTGCTGCACGAAAAAAGAAAGGCAGCAATCGTCGTAGAAAAGCAAATAAGACGATCGCTAGGGTATACGAACAGGTTAGCAATGTCCGTCAAGACTACCTACACAAACTATCTAGAAAGATAGCTGATAACAACCAAGTAGTAGTAGTCGAAAACCTAAACGTCAAGGGCATGGTTCGTAACCATAAACTAGCTCATGCTATATCTGATACTGGATGGGGAACCTTCGTAAACTTCCTAAACTACAAATTAGAACGTAGTGGTGGGAAGTTGGTAGAGATAGATAGATGGTTCCCCATTTCCAAGCTTTGCTCTAATTGTCATTACCAAATATCTGAGTTGCCGCTAGATGTGAGAACTTGGGTTTGCCGTCAATGCGGTACTCATCACGATAGAGATGGTAATGCAGCGATGAATATTAGAGCAGAAGGTATCAGAATGCTGTCCTCCTCTGGGACGGGGGAGGCTAACGCCAATGGAGAGGATGTAAGACCAATTCGAGGACGCAAGTCTAAGATGTGGCAATCTTCTGTGAAGTTGGAAGCCCACACTGTACTGTCACGTCAGTGTGGGTAGTTCACTCTCCTTCGCCCCGTTTGAGTGCTGCTAAAACTGCTTGCTGGCTAACTGCTTGGTAAATTTTGGCAAAATGTTGCTTGATCGCCTCAGATGCAGGGGATGATTTGCTGGCGGTTCCTTTCCCATCAGTTGCTAGGGGAATTGGCCCTAAAATATCTAAAACTGTTTCGCTGCTCGGTGGGGGTACAATTACTACTAGAGATGATTCTAGTTGCTGGTTGTATTCCCAAAAGCGATCGACTTTGGGGAAGTGAGAATTAGAATTTGGGGAATTATCGCCCGATTTGAGTTGTGTATTTTCGCCTCCTTCCATACCTCGCCTTTGGCGGAGTGCTGTCAAGATTTGCTCTTTTGTTCTGCCGCGCAGTTGAAAGAGTACGAAAGGGTCTTCGCTAAAGCGATCGCCCAATAAATAGTATACTGCACTGATGTGTTTGCAAGGATTTTTTGGGTCAGGACAGCTACAGCGCGATCGAATATCCGACAAACTTAACGGAAATAGAGTTTTGCCGGCGGCTGCGAATACATCTTCTATATTGTGCGGCATTTCTCCTGCTAAGAGTTTCGCCGAAAAAATAGCTCTTTGAGACATATTTTCAATCACATAATCCCAATCTTCATCGCTCAATGTATCGAGTCCTAAAGAAACTTGATAAGGTTTTGGATCAGTACCTTGAACGATCGCTATTACTTCTTGATTAGGAAATTTAATGCTGAGAACCTTACCTTCCCGCGCGTATTTCCAGCCGCGCTCTAAACGCTTTTTGAAGCGGTAGGTATTGATTAAATCAAGCCATTGTTGCGTCCACCATTCTCTGTCAATCATTTATTTATTTGGGCATGGGGCATGGGGCATGGGGCATGGGGCATGGGAAATAACAAGTAACAAATAACCACTCACAAATAACTAATATCCCTGTATCCGTGATTTCCGTGTCGTGCGGTTGGGCATTGCGGATTTCTATGATTCTTCTTCGGTTTCTATGATAGCATTGCGATCGAGAATTAGTAAATTGCGAAGTTGGTCTGTATCTAACTCAGTGATCCAGTTTTCGCCGGCACTGACAACTTGTTCAGCCAAGGCTTTCTTGCTTTCAATCATATCATGAATCTTTTCCTCTAATGTACCAGTACACACAAATTTATGTACTTGAACATTCCGGGTTTGACCAATGCGAAATACCCGGTCAGTTGCTTGGTTCTCTACGGCTGGGTTCCACCATCTGTCGTAGTGAAAAACATGAGTTGCTCGCGTTAAATTAAGACCAGTACCGCCAGCTTTTAAAGATAATATCATAATCGGTGGGCCTTGGGGGTCATGCTGGAAGCGATCGATCATTTCTTCCCGCTGCTGCTGCTTAATTCCGCCATACAAAAACAGAACTTCTCGACCTAAATGCTGTTCTAGATGGGGTTTGAGCAGTTTTCCCCATTCCGCAAATTGAGTGAAAATTAAAGAGCGATCGCCCTCAGCGACAACTTCTTCCAACATTTCCAACAACCGCTGCAATTTCCCCGACTCCTGACTCTTAATTCCCAAGGCTTTCGGGTTTTGTTTAGCCATCAAAAGAGCCGGATGATTGCAAAGTTGTTTGAGTCTTACCAACAAAGCCAGAATCATGCCCCGGCGCTGAATACCTTCGGCAGATTCCAATTCTGCTATTGACATTTCGACTATTTTCTGATATAATTTCGCCTGTTCAGTCGCCAGTCCACAAAATACAGTCATTTCCTGTTTTTCGGGCAAATCTTGGATGATTGATTTGTCAGTTTTCAGGCGGCGGAGGATGAAAGGCCGAACTAGCGATCGCAAAGTCTGCAATGATTCGCGATCGCCATATTTCTCGATCGGAATCGCAAATCGGCGCTGAAAGAAATTGCGCGGCCCCAAATATCCCGGATTCAGAAACTCCAAAATAGACCACAATTCTTGCAATCTATTTTCCACCGGAGTTCCCGTCAGCGCAATTTTAAAAGATGCCTCGATTTGTCGTACTATTTTCGACTGCTGAGAATCCGAGTTTTTAATATTTTGCGCTTCATCCAAAACCAATCCTTGCCATTTAGTGCTTTGAATTTCCTTAGCATCACGGAACACTAGGGCGTAACTGGTAATGATTAAATCTTTTCCCTTAATAGCCGCAGCAAATGCTTTCCCTTTAGCACGTTTTTCTCCGTGATGCAGCAATACTTTTAGTGTCGGGCCAAATTTCTTGACTTCCCGTTCCCAATTACCCAATACCGATGTCGGACAAATTACTAATGTTGGATTTTCCAGTGCTTCATTTTCTTGCAAATGTAACAAGAATGCAATTAGCTGGGGCGTCTTCCCGCAACCCATATCGTCCGCGAGACAAGCACCCAAACCCCAGCGTTCTAAGAAAGCCAACCAGCCAACTCCTAGGGCTTGATATGGCCGCAATTCACCTCGGAAACTAGCCGGCGCGATCGCACTTACGGCCTCATTATTATTTAAAGTATTCAACAACTCCTGAAGTTGACCAGTAGCCTCAAAATTCACCACAGGCAATTTCTCGATTGTCTGAGAATCACCCGAAGCCAAACGCAAAGCATCTTCCAAAGAAAGAGTCATTTGCTCTTTGCGACTAGCAAAAAAAGTTTGAGCAGCCCTCACATCCGGCGCGCGCAATTCAACCCACTCGCCGTTAATTTCCACCAAAGGCGAATTCAACTCTACCAATCGATCAAATTCAGCCTTAGAAATTCGCTGTCCGCCGATGGTCAATTCCCACTTAAAACTTAACAGACTTTGCAATCCCACTCCACCCTTAGCAGGATTTATTTTGGGAGTTTCCGCTTGAATGCTCAAACCCAAACGACTAGCCCAACCATCAGTATGAGACAAACTCGGCGGCAAAACTACGCCCAATCCGCTGTCAGTAAACCGCCAAGCCACAGACTTGATAAAATTGTAAGCATCTAAAGGTTTTAACGGACAAGATTGAGGTCGCTGTGCTTGCAAAGTCGGTTCAATTAAGGGATAAAGTTTTGAGGCTAAACCCAAGCCACTGAGCAAAGTTTCTTGAGGTAATTCTATAGTCCTGCCTGCATAATTAAAACGCTCGACAGAGTTGTTCCAAACAGTTCTGGCATCTACCAAAAATTCATTTTCATCTGCTGCTTGCAAACAATAATTTAAACTCCATTCAGCTTTACCGGGCGGCGGTGGTATGAGTTGAAAACAAGTGCGAAATTGATGTTGTTGAGATAGTGCATTTTGCAGCGGTGCTTTCCAAGCACTCAGCTTAGTTGCCAATTTTTCTAAAGCCGCTGATTCTGCTTGAACTATCCCAGATTCCTGCTGCAAAGATTGCAGCCATTCGCGGGTAGGAGAAACTGTTTTGATTTCTAAAGTTGAGCCCATATTTGAGCTAATAGCCGATCGCACTTGACTGTCTACAACACTGCCCAAAAATCCCAACACCAACTCCTGGGCCCCCACCGGCAAATCCACCGCCATATCCCGTACCTTGCTCGCTGCCGAATTTCCTTGTCTTGCATCCGTTAAATCCGTTACTAAATCCGCTGCCGAACTTCCTTCTTCCTGCCCTTGATATGTTCGACAAGCCGTGGGCATTTGCTTGCTAAAAGTAGCGAGTCGGAGTTGATCTGTAGAACTATCTAACAGAGGTTGCCATTTAGCAATAGCCGAACCGTCAGACTGTATTTCTAATGCTGGTAAAAATTTGCATCTCGCCAACAAATCTAAACTCCACCTAGCAATGTAAGACCAAAAACGCAAATCAGAACCGACAAAAAAGTCAGCTTCTGTGCTGTTAAGAGGCAGTGCTTGCAAGAAAATAAAAGCTGCTTGAGGATTGAGACAAAAACCCTCGACTTGCCAGGGATAGAGGTAAATATCTTCGGTTTTGGCAGGTGATGAAAGTGCTGCTGCTGAGTGCTGCGGCATCACCAGATTTATGTTGGATTCGGAGATTTGGGTAGGAAGTGCGATCGCCCTAATTTCTCGGCGAATTGATGAGTTTTCCGCTGTCAATTCTGGGTTTTTAGTTTTTGCAGATCGCCTAATTTTTTTGCCTTTTTCCTGTGGACTTTCGGCGGTAACAGAGCTTAGTCGAAGTGCGGTTTCGGGGAACTGCCAATTCAGTTTACCAGACTGCTGCAAGGAAGTTAGGAAAGTCTTTAACTCAGCTTCGGTCATTGCCAAGGGAAGGCGAAGATTCATCCCCGATTCTATGGTATCGATCGCCTCTATTTTCCGCCAAGTTTCCCCCCAAATAAATAAGCCTTTGTCTTCTGTATCGAGTAACCAGCTACCGTGTAAAATTGCCATTTTATTTAACTCAGTTATTAGTTGTAAGTTATTAGTTATTAGTTATTGGTTAGATTTAAATTACCAATCAATCTAAAATCTAAAATCTAAAATCTAAAATTGTCCAATTCCCTATGCCCCATGCCCCATCCCGGAGCTTCGCTTCGCCCAATGCCCTATGCCCAAACGAAAGTCAATCGTACCATCTATTTCAGGTATTGGGCGATCGCCCCATCGACCAGACCATCTCAACAATACCTAAACAACAGAGTATAATTACTCATAATTTCAGTGCCAAAACTCGCTCGGACAGGGGATTATCCCTGTCTTTTGGCTCTCATCTCTCAAACCCCTGTGGTTAATGCTACGATCCCGACAGAGAAAGAATGTGGTAGATAAGGAAACAGTGCTACATGGTAGAGATAGACAAGTCAATATCCTTTGATGGACGGGATATTAGGCTGAAGATTGGTTTACTGGCGCCTCAAGCAGGCGGTGCAGTTTTGATTCAGTCAGGTGAGACGGCGGTTTTAGTAACAGCCACCCGTTCTCAGGGGAGAGAGGGAATTGATTTCCTGCCCCTGTTGGTGGATTACGAAGAGAGACTGTACGCTGGCGGTAAAATTCCCGGTGGATTTTTGCGCCGGGAGGGGCGTCCTCCAGAAAAAGTGACTTTAACAGGTCGTTTGATCGATCGCCCCCTGCGTCCGCTATTTCCGAGCTGGCTCAGAGACGACATCCAAGTTGTAGCGACAACGCTGTCGATGGACGAACAAGTCCCCCCAGACGTCTTGGCGGTGACGGGCGCTTCAGTGGCGATACTGCTGGCAAGAATGCCGTTTTACGGGCCGATGGCGGCGGTGCGAGTCGGTTTGGTAGGAGATGATTTCATCATCAACCCAACCTACAGCGAAATCAAAGAAGGCGAATTAGATCTAGTGGTGGCGGGTTCTCCAGATGGAGTAATCATGGTGGAAGCCAGCGCTAATCAATTGCCCGAACAGGATATCATCGAGGCGATCGACTTCGGCTACGAAGCAGCCTGTGACTTGATCCAAGCCCAACGCGAAATTATGGCGGAATTGGGAATAGATTTGGTGGTAGAAGAACGGCCACCCCTAGACTTAACCCTGGAAAACTTTATTCGCGATCGCGCCGCAGCCCCAATCCGCTTTATTTTGTCGAAATTTGAACAAGACAAAAATCAGCGGAATGCAGCTTTAGACGAAGTTAAGGCAAATGCAGTCGAAGCTGCGATCGCCGAACTCTCAGAAGACGACCCAGTAAAACTAGCCGCCACCGCCAACAGCAAGGCGATCGACAACGTTTTCAAGGACGTCACCAAAACAATGATGCGTAAGCAAATCGTCGAAGATGGCGTCCGTGTAGACGGTCGCAAGCTAGACGAGGTGCGACCCGTTTCTTGTCGCGTAGGGGTGCTCCCGTCGCGAGTACACGGCAGTGCGTTGTTTAATCGAGGGTTAACCCAAGTCTTGTCCGCAGCCACCCTGGGAACCCCAGGCGATGCCCAAGACCTAGGAGACGACTTGCACCCACAGCAAGACAAACGCTACCTGCACCACTACAACTTCCCACCGTTTTCCGTGGGAGAAACCAAGCCAATGCGATCGCCAGGACGGCGAGAAATCGGTCACGGAGCCCTCGCAGAAAGAGCTTTACTCCCCGTGTTGCCATCCAAAGAAGACTTCCCCTACGTGATTCGGGTAGTCTCAGAAGTCCTTTCCTCAGACGGTTCCACATCAATGGGTTCCGTTTGCGCCTCAACGCTAGCATTAATGGATGCAGGCGTACCCCTGTCCCAACCCGTCAGCGGCGCGGCAATGGGGTTAATTAAAGAAGGCGACGAAGTAAGAATTTTGACTGACATTCAGGCAATTGAAGACTTCTTAGGCGACATGGACTTCAAAGTAGCAGGTACCGACACCGGCATTACCGCTTTGCAGATGGACATGAAAATCAAAGGTTTACCCTTAGACGTGATAGCCAACGCCATCCGCCAAGCAAAACCAGCCAGACTGCACATTTTACAAAAAATGCTGGCAACCATCGACACTCCCCGCAAGGAAATGTCACCCTTTGCACCGCGCTTGCTAACCCTAAAAATCGACCCCGAATTCATCGGTTTAGTAATTGGGCCAGGCGGCAAAACAATCAAAGCCATCACCGAAGAAACCGGAGTCAAAATCGACATCGAAGACGACGGAACAGTGACAATTGCCGGCAACGACGGCGAAAAAGCCCAGCGGGCTTACAGCATTATCCAAGGCATGACACGCAAGTTAAATGCAGGAGACGTGTATATTGGCAAAGTAACTCGAATTATTCCGATCGGCGCTTTCGTAGAGATTTTGCCAGGAAAAGAAGGAATGATTCACATTTCCCAGCTAGCCGACTACCGCGTCGGAAAAGTGGAAGACGAGTTAGCTGTCAACGATGAAGTGATTGTCAAAGTGCGAGAAATTGACAACAAAGGTCGGATCAACTTAACCCGATTGAACATTCATCCCGACGAAGCGGTAGCCGCCCGCGAAGCGTTGAATAAATAGTTGACAGTTGGTAATTGGTAATTGCTTGAGGAGTAATTGCTAATTGCTAATTGGCAACAGATAATTAGTAATTAGTAGTAAATTCTAATTGCTAATTGAGCTTAAATCTGAGGATTTCAGATAGATTTTGGAGTAGAGTGCGCGACAGCGACAGGTCAAATGCGATCGGCTGTAGAAGTTAATACATTCGCGCACTTTCCCCTCAGCGGTTGCTATACATAAACTTGAGAATTATTCAACTCTCCCCCCTCTGCCTCTGCGCCCTCTGCGGCCTCTGCGGTTAAATCACTCAGAAACATAAAAAACAACAAAATATCCAGAAACCAGACTTATTGAAAAAGCCTGGTTTCTCAAATAAGATAAAATCAAATAACAGCAATACAATCAATTTCAACTAACACATCCTTCGGCAAACGCGAAACCTCAACACAAGCCCGCGCAGGTGCAGTTTCCGCATCAAAATATTTCGCATAAACCGCATTCACAGCAGCGAAATCATTCATATCCTTAAGAAAAACCGTAGTTTTCACAACATCTAACCAAGTCGCGCCAGCTTCTGTCAGAATAGCTTCGAGATTGGCCATAACTTGTTCGGTTTGTTTAGCCACATCGTCAGTGTAGACAATATTGTTTAGTCTAAGGTCGATCGCAATTTGGCCAGCTACAAACAGCATAGTGCCCGAAGCGGCGATCGCTTGATTGTAAGGGCCAACGGGTGCGGGTGCTTTGTCAGTACGAATAATTTTGCGCGTCATAGATGTTACTTTTTGAGATTCTTGTTGATTGGTTTCCGGTTTGTAAAATTCTCCATCGGGCATGATTGTACCAGTGAAGTCTGCATCCTTGATGTTCATACCATAAATATTGGCATCAGTCAAGTCGGCTCTCTTAAGCTTAGCACCCTCCAGATTTGCTCGCATCAAATTAGCTTGTTTAAGACCTGTTCTCTCTAAATTTGCACCCTGCAAACAAGCGTTTCTCAGATTGATTGCTATCAATTCGGCTCCAGCTAAATCGGCTTCTGCTAGATTGATACCCGACAAGTCCTGCTGAGACAAATTCACACCGCGAAGCTTGGCTCCCTGAAGATTAGTATCTTTGATTTTTATGCTAGTTATATCTGCCCGACTTAAGTCTGCTTCAGTCAAGTTTGCTTTAGTCAGGTTTGCATTATTGAGTTTAGCTCTACTCAAACACACTTCAATTAAAGATGCTTCAGTGAAGTTTGCAGAAGCTAGTTGGGCATCACTTAGGTTTGCTTCATGCAAGTTCGCATTACTAAAATTAGCAGAATTCAAATTGGCTTTACTCAAATCAGCACCGCACAAATCTGCATCAGTGAAGTTTACAGAAGAAGAAGCTACTAACCCGCTCAAATTTGCGCCTGTCAGAAATGCCTTGGTGAGGTTTGTAACATGAAGCGTTGCTTTGGTTAGGTTGGCCTCATTCAACTCTGCTGCTGTCAAGTTTGCAGAGGTTAAGTCTATCCCACTCAAGTCAGCACCTTTGAGGTCTACACCTCTGAGCATAGCTGAATGAAATTGTCGTTCGCCTTTAGCGTATCTTTCTAAAAGTTCTTCAGCATCCATAAATAACCCCGCCCTCCGCTACACCCTACATTCCCAACCTACCACCAAAACGCCAACACGCGCTCATTCATCTGAGTCAAGCCGCGTCAATCCACTCTTTAAAAAAATACTATCTGCTACCCAGAAAATCCCCTGTTTTCACCGCAGATAAAGACAGATAACGCTGATAAACGCAGATAAAGTAAGACACCCTTCCCGATAAAAGACCATCAACTGCTTCCTTCCTCTTCATGCTTCTTCCTTCGTGTCCTTCGCGTCTTCGCGGTTCAATAAAACTAATTCTTCCGGCTCAAAACGAGCCAAAAAAAGCCAAAGTACCATCAAAACGCCAACACGCGCTCATCTGAGTCAAGCCGCGTCAATCCACTCTTTGAAAAAATACTATCGGCGGTTAAAAAGAGAACTTTAACTCAAAACATGAAATCAAATCACAGCAATACAATCAATTTCAACTAACACATCCTTCGGTAAACGCGAAACCTCAACACAAGCCCGCGCCGGTGCAGTTTCCGCATCAAAATACTTGGCATAAACCGCATTCACAGCAGCGAAATCATTCATATCCTTAAGAAAAATCGTAGTTTTCACGACATCTAACCAAGTCGCGCCAGCTTCTGTTAAAATGGCTTCGAGATTTGCCATAACTTGTTGTGTTTGTTTAGCCACATCGTCAGTGTAGACAATATTGTTTAGTCTCAGGTCGATCGCAATTTGGCCAGCTACAAACATCATATTACCCGTAGCGACGATCGCTTGATTGTAAGGGCCCACTGGTGCCGGAGCTTTCTCAGTACGAATAATTTTGCGCGTCATAGATGTCACTCTCTTCGACAACATACTAGACGCTTGTTGAGAAGTTTGTTTGTTGTCGAGTTGGCGATTGGAGCCTCTTTGATCGCCTACGGGCTCGTAGATTTCTCCATCAGGCATTGTCGCACCAGTGAAGTCGGCATTTTTGATATTCCAACCATAGCTTTGAGCATCTGTCAAGTCGGCTTTCTGAAAGTTGGAATCCTCCAAATTTGCCCTAATCAAATTTGCTTTTTGAAGACTCGCTCTTTCGAGATTTGTCCCTTCCAGATCAGCTTTTTGCAAATTAGTCCCTGTGAGATTTGCTGCACTAAGATCCGCCTCAGCCAGATTCACCCCTGATAAGTTCAATGCTGACAGATTGACTCCTCGGAGTTTGGCTTTCTGGAGATTGGAATCTTCGAGACTAGCACCCTCTAACTTCACTTGACTCATTTCTGCTCCTGTCAAGTTTGCACCAGTCAAATTTGAATTGCTCAGATTTGCTCTATTCAAATTTGCGTTCTTCAAGGTGGCTTTAGTTAACAATACTGAGCTTAATTGAGCACCCCTCATGTTTGCATTGTTCAGCTTAGTATTACTCAAATCTGCCTTACTGAGGTTGGCCATACTCAAGTCAGCACCGCTGAGGTCTGCTAAACTGAAGTTGGCATTACCATAGGCCCCACTTAAGTTGGCTCCTAGCAGGGTTGCTCTACTGAAGTTTGCTCCTTGGAGGTTTGCATTGTTCAGATTTGCATTGTTCAACTCCGAACCTGTCAAATTTGCATTGTATAGGTCTATGCCGCTCAGGTTTGCTCCTTTGAGGTCTATCCCACTTAACTGTGCTCCCCGAAAGTCCCGTTGTCCGGCTGCGTATTTTTCTAAAAGTTCTTCAGTATCCATAAATAACCGATCGCCTTCTCGTTATACCCCACTTGACCAGCGTACCACCAAAACCCAACGGGCGATCGAACATCTGCGTTAATCCCCGTCAATCCACCTCTTTGACAAAATACTGCAAAAATACGATCTGCTACCCAGAAAATCCTCTGTTTTAACCGCAGATAAAGACAGATAACGCTGATTAACGCTGATGAATATCCAAATCTGCGTTAATCCGCGGCAATCCACCTCTTTGACAAAATACTGAAAAAATACTATCTGCGGTTAAAAATCCCCCTTTTTTAACCGCAGATCAACGCAGATAATCGCAGTTGAATTAGATACAGCAGATTCCACGTTTATGAAGTACACCCCTGATCGATCCCCCTAGGGACACTCAAGCGTGCCCTTCTTAGTGTCAACTTAAGCCTGAAACCCTTGAGAAATCTGGGTTT